>NZ_CP022424.1 GCF_002222655.1 Vitreoscilla filiformis
ATGATTTCCCTTCGCATCACCGCGATCTTCCTGCTGTTCGGAACGGTCTGGGTGCTGGCCTCCGATTGGCTGTTGGATGTGATCGTCACCGACCGTCAAGCTTGGTTGACGTTGCAGTCGCTCAAAGGACTGTTGTTCGTGAGCCTGAGCGCGCTCATCATTTGGTACTTGGTGCGGCGGGCAGAAACCGCGTGCCGGCATCTGGAAGACGAGCTGCGCGCACAAAACGAACAACTGCACCAGATTTTGAACGTGTCCCCGGCGGTGGTGTACTCGCTGCGCTTGGAACCCGAGGACTACACGCGCCACCAAGTGCAGTTCGTCAGCGAGCAAATCCAGGCCATGACGGGTTTCAGCGCCGAGCACTGCCGCACCACTCCCGGCTGGTGGGAAAGCCAAATTCATCCGGATGACGCGGCGCTCTTTTACGCCAGCCTGCCCAGTTTGTTCGGCCAAGGCAGCCTGCAAGTGGAGTACCGCGTGCGCCACGCCAATGGGCGCGATGTCTGGATTTGCGACCGCATGGTGCTGCTGCGCGATGCCCAAGGCCGCCCGCGCAGTGTGGTGGGTGCGTGGTTGGATCAGAGCGCACACCGCCAAGTGCAAGCCCATGCACGGCTCATCGAACAGGTGTTCGAGTCCAGCCAGCAAGCGATTTTGATCACCGATGCGCGTGGCCGCTTCTTGAGCGTCAACCACGCTTTTACCCAAATCACGGGTTACACCCAGGATGAGGTTCTCGGCCATACCCCGGCCATCCTCAAGTCAGGCCGCCAAGATCAGGTGTTCTACCAAACGATGTGGCAGCAAATTTTGGAGGATGGCCGCTGGGAAGGTGAAATCTGGAACAAGCGCAAAAACGGCGAGCTTTACCCGGAATGGCTCACTGTCAGCGCCATCCATGACGAACAGGGCCATGTGCGCCAGTACCTGGGCATCTTCACCGAGACCTCCAGCCGCAAAGCCGCCGAAGAGCGCATCCAGCGCCTGGCCAACTACGACCCGCTCACCGACCTGCCCAACCGCACCTTGCTGGCCGACCGCGCTCGGATCCTGTTCAGTGCAGCAGGCCCCAAAGAACATGCTGTGTTGGTGCAGCTCAACTTGGATCACTTCAGCGGCATCAACGAATCCCTGGGTCACGAGGCGGGGGATGCCGTGCTGCGCGAACTGGCCACGCGCCTGACCCGCGCACTGCGCCCCGATGCCACGGTGTGCCGCCTTGGCGCCGACAACTTCTTGCTCCTGCTGCCGCGCACCACCGCCAGCGAAGCCAGCCAGATCGGCGTGCGCTTGATGGCGGTGGTGGCCGAGGCCCTGCCGGTGGCCGGTCAAGTGCTGCGCCTGAGCGCCAGCATGGGCGTGGCCCAGTTTCCCGAAGACGGCTCGGATCTCACCCAATTGGCCCAGGCCGCCGAATCGGCGGTGCATCAAGCCAAACGCGATGGGCGCAACACGCTGCGGTTCTTTTCGCGTCAGGCCCAAGAGCAAGTGCGCGAAACCCTGGCCGTGGCCCGCGATCTGCACTGGGCGGTGGAGCGTCAGCAGTTGGTGCTGCACTACCAACCCCAAATCGATGTCGAGACACAGCGCATCATCGGCGTGGAAGCGCTGGTGCGCTGGCTGCATCCGACCTGGGGCATGGTGCCGCCAGGGCGTTTCATTCCCGTGGCCGAAACCCTGGGGCTGATCCAAAGCATCGGCACCTGGGTGCTGCGCGAAGCGCTGCGCCAAGTGGCGCAGTGGCGTGCTCAAGGGCTGACGCTGGTGCCGGTGGCGGTCAACCTGTCGGCGGTACAGTTTCGCAACCCGGCGCTGCGCGACATGCTCATCGACGCCCTGCGCGAGTACAGCCTGCCCGCCCACCTGCTGGAGCTGGAGTTGACCGAAAGTGTGGCCATGGAAAACTCCAGCTTCACCATCGCCACCATCACCAGTTTGAAGCAGCTCGGGGTGCAACTGTCGATCGACGACTTCGGCACGGGGTACTCCTCGCTGGGCTACCTCAAGCGTTTTGCGGTGGATCGGCTCAAGATCGACCAGTCCTTCGTGCGCGGTCTGAACTACGACCGGCAGGACGAGGCGATTGTTCACGCCGTCATCAGCCTGGCGCACAGCCTGGGGCTGCGCACGTTGGCCGAAGGGGTGGAAACCGCCGAACAGTTGGCCTTCCTGCGCCAAAATGGCTGCGATGAGGCCCAAGGCTGGCTGTTTGGCCATGCCATGGATGCTCAAGCCTTGGCCGAACGCTTGGCGCGTCAAGGACAGCCCGTCACGCCGCTGGTCGCAGCCCCGCCACCGCCAAGTAGTCCTGCATGAACTCCTCGAAAGTGCCGGCGGCTTCGGCTTCGATGCGCGCTTGCTCCAGCAGCGACTCTCGCGCCAACCCGCGCCAATGCGCTTGACGCGCCACCGGTAAGGGTTCTGCCAACCAGTGCTGGCGCACCGCCTCAGAGCGGGCCATGACAAAACGAGCGTGCTGGCCCGCATGGTGGGTTTGCATGGCCTCCAGCACCTGGGCCGATGGCAGGCGTACCGGCTCGGCCAACGCGGCCAGCGCGGCGGCCACCCCTTGCTGATGGACATCCCCCCCGCCCAGCACCTCGTCCAGCGCCCGGGCGATGGGCTCGCACGCCTGCACCAATTCGGTGGCCCATTCGAGGGCCGGCTGGGTCATGCCGGCGCGTTCCAGCAACAGCCCGGGCTGGCGTCCATACCCGGCGATGCGGTGTTGGTTGCGACCGAGGGCGGCAATTTCTTCGGGCGTGTCCGGTGGGCTGTCGCTGAGCAGGCAGTGGAGCAAGAAAACGTCGAGAAAACGCGCCGTGCCCACGCTGATGCCCGTGGGGCAAAACGGATCCAAATCCATGCAGCGCACTTCCACGTACTCGACCCCGCGTTCGCGCAGGGCGTGCAGCGGGCGCTCCCCGCTGCGAATGGTGCGCTTGGGGCGGATGGTGCCGTAAAACTCGTTTTCAATTTGCAGCAAGGTGGTCGAGAGCTGCTGCCACTGGCCATGGTCGTTGCGCAAGCCGAACGCTTCGTAGGCGGGATAAACGCGGGTCATCGCGTCTTCCAGGGCCGTGCCGTAGCCGGCCAAATCGTTGTAGCTCACGCGCAGCGAGGCTTGGGCTTCACTCTGATAGCCCAAACGCCCCATGCGCAGCGACGTGGCATGCGGCAAGTGCAGGGTGTGCTCCCCCAGCGGTTGCAACCCATGCGGCAGGCCCGCCACAAAACTTGCCCCCACCGCTGGGGACGCCCCAAACAGCAGCAACAGCAAAAAGCTGTGCCGCCGGAAATTGCGGATCAGGCCAAAGTAGTCCGCATCACTGACGCCGGGAATCGACCAGTTGTAGTGAATCCCTGAGATGGTCTGCATGCGCCGACCGTAACGGTGACCCAAACCTCGGCGATACACCGTTTTGGCCCGGCCAATGTGCGAGCGCCCATACTGGCCCAATGGAATGTCGGCATCGGCGGGCAGTTTGCAGGGCATGGAGGAGACCCACATGCGTTCGTCCCCCAGCGCTTGGGTGACGACTTGGTGCAACTCGCCCAATTCAGCGATGACCGCTGAGGCGCTGGCGTGGGCGCCGGTCACCAGTTCGAGCTGGGCCTCGCTGAAATCCGTGGTGATGTGCGGATGGGTCAGGGCCGAGCCCAGGGTGATCGGATGCGGAGAAAACGCCAGCTTGCCGCCGGGCAGGGTGCGCAGACTCTCTTTTTCCACCCCACGGCGCATGCCGCGCAGGCGTTCGGGCGAGAGTTGTCGAATTTTTTGATGGAGGGAAGACATCCCGTGCCTCCTCAAGGGAAAGGGATTGCCATTGGACGCGATTTGTGCGTCAGTGGTGTGCCAGCGGGTTTTGCACCCTGGTGCGTTTTGACCTGCGGCAGTTTTTCAGGCCCCTTTGTCGGGAGATCCTCGATGCACCCCTCGCTTTCACACGCACGGCTCAGCCTGCTCACGGGCCTGAGCCTGTGGGCGGCCAGCCAATCGCTTCATGCTGCCCCAGACACCCAAGCTCCGGTGCTGCGAGCATTCGCAGTCACCACCCCCACGGTGGATGTGAGCCAACCCGGCGCCACCATCCAGGTGAACCTGCGCGCCACCGACAACCTCTCCGGCGTCCTCACCCTGGCGTTGAGCCTGAGTTCACCCGATGGCCAGCAAACCGTCGAGCGCTGGTACAGCTTGCCAGCGCCACGCACGCTGACCACGCTGTCGCTGTCGGTCGGGGCGCCCACTGGCCAAGGTGGGTTGAATGGTCACAGCGCAGCCGGGGTGTGGAAAGTGCGGCAGCTCCAACTCATCGACGCCAATGACAACGCCGTCACCTACCGTTATCCCGCACTGGCGGCCTTGGGGCGGGCCACGTTCCACGTCACCAGCCCCCAAGCGGACACCACGGTGCCCGAGTTGGTGTCTGGCAGCTTGAGCACTTCGGCGCTGTCGCTGTCGAGCCGGGTGCCGGGCACGCAAAAACCGCCGTATGTCAGCGCCACCTTGCGCCTACGCGACCCCGGCGACGTGGCTTCAGCGATTTCGGGCATCCGCTGGGCCCAATTGGTGCTGTGCAAACCCGACGGTTCCGGGAATTGTTTGGAACGCATCGACCTGGCAGCAGAAGCGCCTTTGCTGGGATTGCCACAGGCCGCACTCCAAATCGGCAGCGCCTTGCCGGAAGGAGTGACGCCTGGGGAATTCCACATTTTCAGCGTCACGGTGCTGGACATGGCGGGCAACTCGCACTGGATGCAATCCACCGCGTTCCAAGGAGAGGTGGACTTCAGCCAGTATTTCCCTCGCACCACCTTGACGCTGCGGCCCTGATCCCCCAGCGGCGATTCGGTTTACCGGACTGCCCCGCACCCCACTTGGCGGAAAACCGTCTGGGGCGGCTGCCGCCCGTGGGCTCCCCCGGCCCGCGCCACCGCACACGCCCACACCGCTGCTTCAAAATCAATCAGTTACCGCACTTTGAGGTGGCAGCAAGCGGAATCGCTGCGGGCTGGAACGACTTGTGCATAAGCTGAGCCCATGATCGCGCACAGCCTCACCTTGACCTCCTGCCCACGCAGTCGCTCGCCGCGTGTGGCCGCGCTGTTGCGCGCACTGGGGGCCGTGCTGGTGTTGGAGCTGCTGTTTGCCCTGGTACTTGCCCTGGGCCTGCCCCAACCGGCTCACGCCCAAGACACCCTGACGCGCATCGCCGAAACCGGCACGCTGCGCTTGGGACACCGCGAATCGTCGGTGCCGTTTTCGTATTACGACACCCGTCACCAAGTCATTGGCTATTCGCACGACTTGGCGTTGCGCCTGGCCGACGTCATCAAAGCCGAACTCAAACTGCCCGCGCTGACCCTGAAGCTGGTGCCGCTGACCTCGCAAAACCGCATCCCGCTGGTGCAAAACGGCACCGTCGATTTGGAATGTGGTTCCACCACCCACAACGCCGAGCGGGCGCGCCAGGTGGCGTTTTCGGTGTCGATTTTTGTCGTCGGCACGCGGCTGATGGTGCGACGCGATTCGGGCATCCAAGGGTTTGACGATTTGCACCACCGTCGTGTGGTCGTCACCGCCGGCAGCACCTCGGAAAAACAACTGCGGCTGTGGCGCGAGCGCAGCAAGGTGGATGTGGAGATCATCACATCACGCGAGCATGGGGTGTCGTTTCGCGTGCTCGAATCCGGCCAGGCCGATGCTTTCATGCTCGACGACGCCTTGCTCTACGGCGAACGGGCCAAAGCCACCCGGCCCGACGATTGGATTGTCGTCGGCCAGCCCATGGCCCAAGAGGTCTATGGGTGCATGATGCGCCGCGACGATGCTCCTTTCAAACGCATCGTCGATAAGGGCCTGACCCACTTGCTGCAATCGGGTGAAGCGCTCAAGCTCTACCAACGCTGGTTCCAGCGCCCGATCCCGCCCAAGGGCCTGAACCTGAACTGGCCCCCCTCCGAGGCCCTGCTCCAGCTCTACCGCACCCCGTCCGACCGGCCACTGCCGGCACCCTGAGCCACCCGCGCCTGGGTGATCCACCTGGGTTTGTGCGGGGGTTTTTCTTCTGTCCTTGGAGTTCTCGTCGTGATCGCTTCCCTGTCCCGTTCCCTGCTGCGTTCGATGACCGCCGCCTTGGCCGCCCTCGGCCTGGCTGCCGCTGCCCTGGCCGCCGACAAACCCCAAGTGATGGTGCTGGCCACCGGTGGCACCATCGCCGGCGCCGGTGCCCAGGCCGCGAACAGCGCCACCTACCAAGCGGCGAAGGTGCCCGTGGACAAACTGCTGGCCGGTGTGCCCGAGCTGGGCAACGTCGCCCAAGTGCGGGGTGAGCAGGTGTTCCAGATCGCGTCGGAGAGCTTCACCAACGAGCATTTGCTGACCCTGGCCAAGCGCGTGGCCGCTTTGTCCAAGCAAGCGGACGTGGACGGCATCGTCATCACCCACGGCACCGACACGCTGGAAGAAACCGCCTACTTCCTTCACCTGACGGTGCGCACCAGCAAGCCCATCGTTGTGGTGGGTTCGATGCGCCCGGGCACCGCCCTGTCGGCTGATGGCACGCTCAACCTGTTGAACGCTGTGACCGTCGCCGGGGACGCCTCGGCACGCGGCAAAGGCGTGCTGGTGGTGATGAACGACGAAATCCACACCGGCCGCGACGTGGCCAAGACCGTCAACATCAAAACCGAAGCCTTCAAGAGCCCCTGGGGCCCGCTGGGCATGGTGGTGGAAGGCAAGAGCTTCTGGTTCCGCGCCCCGGCCAAGCGCCACACCGTGAACTCTGAGTTCGACATCGACAAGATCACCGCCCTGCCCAGCGTCGAAATCGCCTACGGCTCGGGCAACGCCAGCGACGTGGCCCCGCGTGCCCTGGCCGCCGCCGGTGCCAAAGCGCTGGTGTACGCCGGCACGGGCAACGGTTCGGTGTCCAAACAAGTGGTGCCGGCGCTGCGTGAATTGCGGGCGCAAGGGGTGCAGATCGTGCGTTCGTCGCGTGTCAATGGTGGCGGCTTTGTGCTGCGCAACGCCGAGCAACCCGACGACCAATACGACTGGGTGGTCGCTCACGATCTCAACCCGCAAAAGGCCCGTATCCTGACCTCGGTGGCCCTGGCCGCTGGTGCCGACAGCAAGGCGCTGCAACGCATCTTCCTGGACTATTGATTCGTCCCCTCCCCCTTCACGACAAGGAGAACTGCGCATGAACAAGATCACCGCCCTGACCCTGGCCGCCCTGCTGGCCGCTGGCGCCGCCCAGGCCGACACCCTCAAGAAGATCAAGGACAGCGGCAGCGCCACCCTGGGCGTACGCGAGTCCTCGGGCGCCCTGTCTTACACGTTGGGCGACGGCAAGTTTGCTGGCTTCCACGTCGAGGTGTGCCAGCGCGTGCTGGGGGACATCCAAAAATCGCTCGGCCTGGCCAAGCTGGATGTCAAGTACCAGCCGGTGACCTCGCAGAACCGCATCCCGCTGGTGCAAAACGGCACCGTCGATCTGGAATGCGGCTCGACCACCAACAACCTGGCGCGCCAGAAGGATGTGGCGTTCGGCGTGACCACCTACGTCACCGAAGTGCGCATGGCCGTCAAGGCCAACTCGGGCATCACCAGCATCAACCAGCTCAACGGCAAGAAGGTCGCCACCACCACGGGCACCACTTCGGTGCAAACCCTGCGCAAGCATGAACGCGCCACCGGCGTGAACTTCGAAGAAGTGTTCGGCAAGGACCACGCCGACAGCTTCTTGCTGCTGGACTCGGGCCGCGCCGACGCCTTCGTGATGGACGACTACATCCTGGCCGGCAACATTGCCAAGGCCAAGAACCCCGCCGATTTCAAGCTGGCGGGTGAAGTGCTGGCGGTGGAGCCCATCGCCGTCATGTTCCGCAAGGACGACCCGGCGTTCAAGAAGGCCGTGGACGACTCGCTCAAGGCCCTGATGAAGTCCGGCGAGCTGGCCAAGATCCTGGGCAAGTACGGTCTGCAACCGGGCGAGGCCACCAAGGCCGCCTGGGCCACGCCGAACGACAACCCGGCTGAGTCCTACAAGAAGTGATGACGTGACCGGAGTCCCCGCCGCCCGCAGTGGTCGGTGGGGCTTTGGCCCCCTGCAACAAAGACAAGGAGCAGCAGCGTGGCAAGTTGGGATTGGGAAGTGTTCTGCAAGAACACCCTGGACGGGGAGGTGATACCGCGCTGTTTCGGCGAAGGCGGGGACATCACTTACTTGGATTGGATGCTGTCGGCGTGGGGCTGGACGGCCTCTGTGTCCGGCCTGGCGCTGCTGGTGGCGCTGGCCATGGGCGTGCTGATGGGCATTTTGCGCACCACACCGAGCCGCGCCCTGGTGTTCATCGGCGACGCTTGGACGGAGTTGTTCCGCAACATCCCGGTGCTGGTGCAGGTGTTCCTCTGGTATTTCGTGATTCCGGAATTCATTCCGCCGCTCAAGAGCCTGCCGAGTTTCGTCCTCGTGGTGCTGGGGCTGGGTTTCTTCACGTCGGCGCGGGTGTCGGAGCAGGTCAAGGCCAGCATTCAGAGTTTGCCGCGTGGCCAGCGTTACGCCGGCTTGGCGCTGGGCCTGACGCTGCCGCAAACCTACCGCTATGTGCTGTTGCCCATGGCGCTGCGCATCGTCATCCCGCCATTGACCAGCGAGAGCATGGGCATCGTGAAAAACTCGTCGGTGGCGTTTGCTGTGTCCGTGGCCGAGCTGACGATGTTTGCACGCCAAGCCCAGGAAGAAACCTCACGCGGCATTGAAATTTACCTGGCCGTGACGGCGCTGTATTTCATCACCTCGATTCTGGTTTACCACGTGGCGCACTTCATCGAAAACCGCGTGCGCATCCCCGGCCAACACCACGGAGGCAAGGCATGAGCACCGGCCTGAATCTCGACTTCGGTTTTCTCACCGCCGACGTGCTGACGAGCTACGTCAGCAAAGGGTTGATCTTTTCCATCGAACTGACGCTGGTGGTCATGCTGGGCGGCATCGTGTTGGGCACGCTGCTGGCCTTGATGCGCCTGTCCGACAAACCGCTGCTGGAAAAACCGGCCACGTTCTACGTCAACACCATGCGGTCGATTCCGCTGGTGATGGTGATTTTGTGGTTCTTCCTGCTGATCCCGCTGCTGACGGGCCAGCCCATGGGTGCGGAGCTGTCGGCCCTCATCACCTTCACGCTGTTTGAGGCGGCCTATTACTCGGAGATCATGCGCGCCGGCATCCAAAGCATTCCCAAGGGCCAGGTTTACGCCGGCTACGCCATGGGCATGAGCTACGCGCAAACCATGCAACTGGTGGTGCTGCCGCAGGCGTTCCGCAACATGATCCCGGTGTTGTTGACGCAAACCATCATCTTGTTCCAAGACACCAGTTTGGTTTACGCCATCGGCGCCTACGATCTGCTCAAGGGGTTTGAGCTGGCGGGCAAGAATTTCAACCGCCCGGTCGAAACCTACCTCGTGGCCACGGTGGTTTATTTTGCGATTTGTTTCTCGCTGTCGATGCTGGTCAAGCGTTTGCAGAAGCGCATCGCCATCATCCGCTGAACCCGCATCCGTCAAAATTCAGGAGTTTGAGCCGTGATCGAAATCAAGAACGTCTCCAAGTGGTACGGCAGCTTCCAAGTGCTGACCGACTGCACCACCACCATTCAAAAAGGGGAAGTGGTCGTGGTGTGCGGGCCTTCGGGCTCGGGCAAATCCACCCTCATCAAGACTGTGAACGCGCTGGAGCCGTTCCAAAAGGGGGACATCGTCGTCAACGGCGTGAGCATCGCCGACCCGAAAACCAACCTGCCCAAACTGCGCAGCCACGTCGGCATGGTGTTCCAGCACTTTGAGCTGTTCCCGCACCTGTCCGTGACCGACAACCTGACGCTGGCCCAAATCAAGGTGCTGGGCCGCAGCAAGGACGACGCGCTGAAACGCGGCCTGAAAATGCTCGACCGCGTCGGCCTGATGGCGCACAAAGACAAGTTCCCCGGCCAGCTCTCCGGCGGCCAACAGCAGCGCGTGGCGATTGCACGGGCGCTGTCCATGGATCCAATCGTCATGCTGTTTGACGAGCCGACGTCGGCGCTCGACCCGGAAATGGTCGGCGAAGTGCTGGACGTGATGGTGCAACTGGCCAACGAAGGCATGACGATGATGTGCGTGACGCACGAAATGGGCTTTGCCAAAAAGGTCTCGAACCGGGTGATCTTCATGGACAAGGGCCAAATCATCGAAGACTGCACCAAGCAAGAATTCTTCGGCCAACCGGAAGCCCGTTCGCCCCGGGCCAAGGAATTCCTCTCGAAGATTCTGAACCACTGAGCACCTGGGCGGCCCTCCCCGACCTGCCGCAATGCGCGACGCCCCCCCTTCCGCCAGCGATTCCCAAGCGTTTTCCACCCGCTGGCCCGGCTGGCGGCGCGGCTTGGCCCTGTTGTTGGCCCTGCTGTGGTTGGCTGTGGCGGGCTGGGCAGGCTGGATGTTGAGCCTGCAACAAGGCACGGGGGTTTTGCACCAAGAAGTCGGGCATCGGTTGGATCTGTTCGCCTCGGCGGTGGAAGGCGTGATCAAACGCCTGGAACCCGTGCCTGCCACGGTGCAGCTCAATCCGCAGGTGTTGGCCTTGCTGCGCGCCGCCGAGCGCGAGCAGGATCGGCGCGACCACCTCGTGGCCGTCAACGGTTATTTGTGCGCCGCCTCAACGCCCACCTGGGCAGCTTGGCGGTGTTCGTTCTGGACGAACGCGGCACCGTGCTGGCCTCCAGCAACAGCACCACCACCCCCGGCCCGGACGACGACAGCCGCATCGGGCAAGACCTGTCGTTTCGGCCCTATTTTTTGGATGCTCTGTCGGGTCGCGTGGGGCGGCACTTTGCCATCGGCGTGGGCACGGGTGAACCGGGTTATTTTGTTTCGCATCCGATCCGGGATGGCGCCCGCGTGGTCGGCGTGGCGGCGATCAAAATCAGCCTGGTGCCGGTCGAACAAACCTGGGCACTGCTGGGCGCACCGGCCCTGCTGGCGGACACCAACCAGGTGGTCATCCTGTCCTCTCAACCGGAATGGCGTTACACCACGTTGACCGACCCGAGCGCTGAACAGCGTGTCGATTGGCAACTCAGCCGGCTGTACGAAGGCGAGAAACTGCGCCGCTTTCCCCTCGATGTGCGCATGACGGTGGACGAAGACAGCCAGGTGCTCGAAGGCGTCTTACCCGGCGCCGGCACCTTGACCACGCAACCGCGTGCCGGCAACGGCGGCAGCTTCGGCATGTTGGTGCTCGGCCGGGTGCTCGATGGCATGGACTGGCGCCTGATGCTCTTCGCCGACCTGCGCACGGTGCGCAACCAAGCGGCGCTCACAGGATTGTTGACGGCGGTGGCCGCTGGGTTTGTCGGCTTGCTGGGGCTGTACTGGAACCAGCGCCGACGCATCGTGCGGCAAAAACTGCGCGCCCAGCAGATGCTGCAAGACGCCAACGCCGAGCTGGAAAGCAAAGTCGCCCGCCGCACCCGCGCTCTCACCGAAACCAATGTGCGCTTACGCAAAGAAGTGGCCGAGCGCGAACAAGCCGAACACACCCTGCGCGCTGCTCAAAACGAGTTGGTTCACGCGGCCAAAATGGCGGTGCTCGGGCAGTTGACCACCGGCATCACGCATGAATTGACGCAACCGCTGGGGGCGATTCGCACCCTGTCCGGCAACGCCAGCGAATTTTTGCGCCGAGGCGACACCAAAGCCGCCGGCAACAACCTGGCCATCATCGCCCGGTTGGCGGATCAGATGGGGGGCATCATCCAGCCACTCAAGGGGTTTGCACGCAAGTCCGAACCGCAGCCGCAGGCCACCGACGTGGCGCACGCCCTCGGTAATGCGCTGTTTTTGATCCGCAAAGAGCAGGTGCAGGTGCTCAACAGCGCCGAGCCGGGGCGGGTGATCGCCTGGTGTGACCCCAACCGCTTGGAGCAGGTGCTCATCAACCTGATCGGCAACGCCCTGGACGCGATGCACGCCAGCCCCACGCGCACCCTGCGCCTGAGCACCGGCTGGGGTGAACCCGACGCAGCGTTGAACGACACCCAGCGGGTGGCGCAAGCCGTGGCCTTGGCAGCGGCGGCCCCCGCCGAAACGTCGGCGAGCGTGCGCCACGTTTGGGTACGGGTGGAAGACAGCGGCACCGGCTTTGCCCCGGCGCAGCAGGCCCGCTTGTTTGAGCCGTTTTTCACCACCAAAGACGCCGGCGCGGGGCTGGGTTTGGGGCTGGCGATCTCGCGGGACATCGTGCGGGCCTTCGGGGGCGATATCCTCGCGCACAGCCCGACGAGCGACGGTTCACCCGGTGCCAGTTTCACCGTGCAGTTGCCCGCCGCTCCCCCCTCGCCCCCGACACGCCCAACGCATGACAACCGAACTCTCCGTGCTGCTGGTGGAAGACGACATCCACGTTCAACTGGGCTGCATGCAAGCGCTGCAACTGGCCGGCCTGAGCGTGGATGCGGTGGACACCGCCGAAGCCGCCCGCACCCAACTCCGCCCCGGTTTTGCCGGCGTGGTGGTGACCGACATGCGCTTGCCCGGCGCCGACGGCCTCAGCCTGGTGCGTCACTGCCACCAAATGGAAGCCGACCTGCCGATCATCATGATCACCGGCCATGGCGGTGTGAGCTTGGCGGTCGAAGCCATGCGCAGCGGCGCTTACGACTTCATCCCGAAACCGTTTTCGCCTGAAGTGTTGGTCGAGGTCGTCAAACGGGCGCTGGAAAAACGTCGGCTGACTTTGGAGGTGGCCTCGCTGCGGCGGGCGCTGGCGGCGCGGGATGATCTGTCGGGCAAGCTGGTGGGCATTTCGCCGCAAATCGAGCGCGTGCGCAAACTCATCACCGAGGTGGCCGATTCGCCGGTGGATGTGCTGATCCGAGGCGAAACCGGCACCGGCAAAGAAGTGGTGGCGCGGGCGCTGCATGATTTTTCGCGCCGTCGGTCGGCGGCCTTCGTCGCCCTGAACTGCGGCGGCGTGCCCGACACCTTGTTGGACAGCGAACTGTTCGGCCACGAAGCCGGCGCCTTCACGGGGGCACAAAAAAAACGCATCGGCAAAATCGAGTACGCACACCAAGGCACGCTGTTCCTCGACGAGCTGGAAACCATGCCCACCGGCATGCAAATCAAGCTGTTGCGGGTGTTGCAGGAGCGTGTGGTGGAGCGCCTGGGCGCCAACCACGGCCAGCCGGTGGATGTGCGCGTCGTCGCCGCCACCAAAGACGATTTGCTGCAACGCGCCAAAGAAGGCAGCTTCCGCGCCGATTTGTATTACCGGCTCAACGTCATCACCCTGGATTTGCCGCCGCTGCGCGAACGCCGCGAGGACATCCCGCTGCTGCTAGAGCATTTTTTGCTGCTGGCCGCCAGCCGCTTCCAACGACCGCAGCCGCAGGTCAGCACCCAGCAGTTGCACCGGCTGATGGCCCATCCCTGGCCGGGCAATGTGCGCGAGCTGCGCAACGTGGCCGAATGTTTGGTGCTGGGCGTGCCGCAGGCGGTGCTGGGCGAGTCCACCACCGCCACCGGCCCCAGCCTGGCCGAAACCGTGGACGGATTCGAGCGCAGTTTGATTGCCGAAGAACTCAAGCGCCAAGGGGGCAACATCGCCCGCACGGCCAAGGCGCTGCGCGTGGCCAAAACCACGTTGGCCGACAAGGTGCGCAAATACAGCTTGGGAAGCGCTGACGGCGCTGCGTGAGTGAACCGGCATCACACGGGAGCGTGATCATGGAGCTGGTCGGCGATGGCCACCACCTCCGCCCGCCGCTCCAATGGCCATTCGGTGAGGCCCGCTGCGCCTCGGTGGGCGCCCCAGATCGCCCCGGCCATCGCGCCCAGGGTGTCCACATCCCCTTTTAGACCCGCGACGAACGCCAGCAGATCGAGAAAATCTGCCTCCAAGTGACACAGCGCCACGTAAATCGCCGTGATCACCGAGGTGTGGGCCGCTGTTCCGTGGCCCAAATGCTGGGCCACCCAAGGCGGCGGCGGGTTGGCTTGACCCTGCCACCATGTCTGCGCCAAAGCGAGGCGGCTCAAGAATTCGGGGGCGGTGCAATACGCTTGGAGCTGGGCCCACACAGCGGCGCCCAGGGTTGGGCCGTCCTCGCTGTGCGTCAGGGCCGTTTGCAGGGCTAAGGCCATCGCCTCCGCACCTTCCAGGGCCAGCGGATGGGCATGGGTGACTTCCGCCGCCAACTGCGTTTGCAGCAACAGCGTGGCAGGGTCCGCATGGAACCACAGCGCCAAGGGAGCCACCCGCATGGCGGCCCCATTGCCGTACGAACCTTGCGGGAACTGCGCGGTTCGTGCCGTCTGCCACGCCGCACCCCGCCGGATGCGCCGCAGCAATCGCGCCGTGCCCGGCCCATAACCCCGCGACCAGTGGTAATGCCGTGCGAAGGTCGCCGCCAGCCGATCTTGGTGAATCTCTCCCTCGCGCAGCAGCACCTCGGCCACATCGAGGGTCATTTGTGTGTCGTCCGTCCAGCGTGGCAGGCCCTGGCGGGTGGTGCCCACCCAGCGCCACAACCGACGCTCCAGCCAACCCCCTTCACGCGGGGCCCCCAGAGCGTCCCCCAGCGCCAAGCCCAGCAGGCAACCTCGGTACTGCTCCCGCGAGGGCTTCATTCCCCCAGCATCCCGGCGCTGCCTTGCGCCACCCGCGCCAAGTCAGCCGGGGACAGCACCAAATGGCCACGCTCCATGCTCACCGCCAACTCGCGCTCCAATTGTTTGAAGCACATGTTGAGGCGCTGCCGGCTCACGCCCAGCATGTCCGACAAATCCCGCTGCGACAACTTCACCCACAGGCGCTGCCGCCCACCCGGCCAAGCATCCCCAAAACGCCGCCCCATGTGTAGCAGCAAATGCGCCAACCGCTGCCGCAACGACAGAGACACGGCTGCCGTTAACTGTGCCGTCAGCAAGCGGGTGCGTCGGTGGTGCAATTGCACCAGCGCCATCCCGAGCATGGGATGCAAGGTCAGCAAGTGGCGCAGCGTAGCGCCCGGCATCCACAGCAGCGTGGCATCGGTACAGGCTTGCGCTTCGAACAAGGTGCTGCCGTCCAACACCGCCCCGTCACCGAACCAGTGGCCGGGCCCGAGCAAGGAGAGGGTCAAGCTGCGCCCGCTGTCCATCGGCGCACTCAGGCGCACCGCACCTTGCGCCAATCCGTACCAAGTTTGCGCCGGAACGTGCCCGCGCTCGATCACGGTGCCCGCCCGCACTCGCCGCACCGAGCACGCGGCAAGCACCACTCGCTGCAAAGCCGGCTCCAATCCAGCAAACCAGGCGTTGCGACGAATGGCGTGTTCCTCGTGCAACCACAGCGTCGGCTCCCCCTGCAACGGAGGGCGATGCGGTGGCGCAGTGGCGACCGAGGTGGGCGCCACCCACTCAGCACAAACAGCGGAAGGAGGCATGGTGGCAGAATCCGAGGATGCTAAAAAAACCGAGCGCTCGCTCGGTTTGGGGGTGCAGTCTACAATCGGGTCGCATGCAGCGTCAATGTGAACCGCAGGAAGCCCCCGATCCCTTGCAGCAAGCGCTGGGGCTGTCCCCGGGGTTCAGCTTCGTCCAATTCCGCAGCCGATCACCCCTGAACGCGGACAGCGTATGGCACGTTTTGCTGGAGCGTCACCAACAGCGCCTGACCGTCAAGCGCCTGGACAAAGCGCAAGACAACCTGCGCCGCCTGTTCGAAGCCACATTCCGCTTGGCCAACAAAGTCGGCTTCGCCAGCATGACGTTGCGTGACCTCAGCCAAGCAACGGGCTTATCGATGGGCGGGCTCTACGGCTACATCAACAGCAAGGATGACATCGCTGCCATGATCGAAGACATGGTGCGTTTGCTCATCCACACCAGCGCCCACTGGTTCACCGACTTGGCGAACCCGCAACAACGCCTGGTGGCTGCACTGCGAGGCCATGCGTTCATGACCGAGCAGTTGCAGCCGTGGTTTTATTTTGTTTTCATGGAGTCACGCATGCTGTCGGAGAGTCAACGCCAGGTGGCCAAATCAGCAGAGCTGCAATTCCAGGAGAATTTGTGCGCCTTCATTCAGGCCGCTGGTGTGACAGACTCTCCAGCCGCCCGCATGTTGACCATTCACAGTGCCGCGCTGCTGCAAGATTGGGTGATCAAGCGGTGGAAATACCGCCAGCTCGGCATCCCCGTCGAAACTTTTGCGGACAGCGTGGCGTCGCTGGTGCTTCAGCGCGTTTCATCGTTGGCACCATGAAAAACGGCGCCCGAAGGCGCCGCTGCATTCAATCTGGTTCTGCGCGATCAGCGACGGCGCGAACGCGAAGCGCGCCGACGCAGCGCCCCGATGAACAACAGTCCCAGGCCGAACATGCCATAGGTCGCAGGTTCCGGGACAACCGTCGGGGTGGTCACGATGCCGCCGCCACTGACGCTGTCAGCGCGGTACCACGCCGACGTGGTACCACCGTAGCTGATGCCTTGGACGTGTGCTGCCATGCCCGCTTCGTCCCACAAACCGGCGCCGCCGACCCAAGTCCAGGTCACGGTTTCACCGTTCAGCAAGCGATTGTTCGCGCCTTGCCCGAAGTTGAAGCGCATGTCCCAAGATCCGCCCGGCCCACCGCCGTTCGAAATGGAAACGGACGTCACGCCACCACCCGACACACCTGTCACCGATCCAACCGAAGACGAGTAGTCACTCAGCTCCAGCCCAATCGCGCCAAGAAATGGGGCGCTTCCGCTGAACAATGCCAAGTCGCTGGCACGCAGGCTGAACACTGCGTTGTTGCCCACGTCCTGAACGGTCAGCTCTGCGAAATTTGCCGTCGTCGGTGCGCCGGCACCACTCAGCAAAGTACCGAACTCCACAGTCGCCGAATTGGCCTGAGCCACCCCCGCGACCAACGCCAACATCGCACTGGCAACCGCCTGACGCGCTGCCGAAAAACCTGTACGCACTGACATGATGCGCTCCCCTTTCAACACTGCTGTCAATCGTACTGCCAGCAGATCACAAAGTGGCAACATTTGTGTTATGTCTCCCCACTTTGCACAAAAATAACAAAGTTTTTTACTCTTCTATTTTGGGAGTATCATTTTTCCGAGTAAACTGGCGTTCTTGCATTTTTGCATTGCCCAGGTGGCGGAATTGGTAGACGCACTAGTTTCAGGTACTAGCGGGTAACTCCGTGGAGGTTCGAGTCCTCTCCTGGGCACCAACCATTCAAAACCAGCGACACATGTCGCTGGTTTTTTTTTGCCCATGCTAGCCTGAACCTTCTCTTTTTAGCCTCTGGAGCATCACCGTGCTGTTCAAACGCTTTGCCGCCGCTGTGGGCGCTGGCTGCGTATGCTGTTTGTCTTGGCTGACCCACGCTGCGCCAGCCCCCTCCTTGCCTGCAACGGTGGCATCAGCCCCCTTGTTGTGGCCAGGGCTGAACACAGAAGAGCGTGACGAAGCCGTCGCCACCCACAACCGTTGGCGGGTTCGAGTCGGCGTTGCGCCGCTGCGCTGGTCGGCCAGCTTGGCGCAGCGGGCCCAAGCGTGGGCAAACAACCTCGCGCAAAACAACCAGTGCAAGATGTTGTACAGCGGCAGTGAAGCCGGCGAAAACATCTTCTGGGCCGGGCCCCGCACTTGGCCCACGGGTCGCGTGGGTGTCAATCCGCTGACACCCAGCTTGGTCATTGACCATTGGGGCCAGCAAGCGCGTTGGTACGACTACCCCAGCAACACCTGCCAAACCGGCCAAGTTTGCGGCCACTACACCCAGCTCATCTGGTCGGAGACGACCACATTGGGGTGTGGCCGCCAAGTTTGCCCAGATCAAGGACAGATCTGGGTTTGCCAGTACCTGCCAGCCGGCAACATCCAAGGCATGCGACCTTACTGAGCAGCTTGGTGTTGGCGCAGCGCCTGCGCCAGTGTGACCAAGGTGCGATCGATGTTTTGCAGCTTGTCCAGGCCAAACAAGCCAATGCGGAAAGTCTGAAAACCCGCTGGCTCGTCGCACTGCAGCGGCACGCCCGCCGCGCTTTGCAACCCCTGCGCTCCCAAGGCCCGTGCGGTGGATAAACCCGTGTCCCGGGTGTGACACACCACCACACCCGGGGCGGCAAACTCGGGCGCAGCCACGCTGGGATAACCCAGCTCGGCCATCAATGCCCGCACCCGTGCGCCCAGTGACCATTGCCGATCCCGCAACTGTTCGAAGCCCAGGTGGCGTGTCTCCAGCATGGCATCACGGCTGCGTGCCAGGGCGTCGGTCGGCATGGTGGCGTGGTAGGCGTGCGCGCCGTCCTCGTAGGCTTGCATGATTTGCGACCACTTCTTCAAGTCGGCGGCAAAACTGGTGCTTTGGGTGTTCGCCAGCCGGGCTTGCGCACGCTCTCCCAGCATGACGAAAGCACAGCCCGGTGAGCCACTCCAGCCCTTTTGGGGAGCGCTCACCAGCACATCGACGCACAGTTCGCGCATGTTGACCCAAATGGCGCCCGACGCGATGGCATCCAACACAAACAAGCCTCCCACTTCGCGCACCGCTTGGCCCACGGCCTGCACGTAGGCATCGGGCAAGATCATGCCGCTGGCGGTCTCCACATGCGGTGCAAACACCACGGCTGGCCGCTCTCGCAAGATCGTGGCCACCACTTCTCCCAGTGGTGCAGGTGCCCAGGCGGCTTGCGCCTCTTGGCTGGCGGGGCGCGCTTTGAGCACGGTGACGCGGTCGGTGATGCGGCCCATCTCCAGAATTTGGCTCCAGCGGTAGCTGAACCAGCCGTGGCGCAGCACAAGGCAAGGTTGATCCTGCGCAAACTGACGTGCGACCGCCTCCATGCCAAACGTACCGCTGCCGGGCACCACCGCCACGGCTTGTGCGGCGTAGGCGGCTTTGAGGGTGGTAGCGATGTCCCGCATCACGCCTTGGAAGCGCTGGGACATGTGGTTGAGCGCCCGATCGGTGTACACCACCGAGTATTCGAGCAAACCATCGGGATCGATGTGGGGCAGCAAACCAGGCATGAAACGGTGTCTCCTCGAAAAATACAGGGGTATTGGATGTCGGTGGGGCAGCTTAGCAGGCAGCATCCCCCCATGAACACTGTGGAACACGCTTTACCTCCGGTGGATTTGGCAACCCTGCGCAACGCATTCCAGGGGCGCTGGTTCACCGATCCTGCCGACATGGCCCCCTTTCTCACCGACTGGCGCCGCCAGTGGCACGGCACGGCACTGGCCGTGGTGCAGCCAGAGCGCACCGAAGACGTCGCTGCCGTTGTGCGCTGGTGCCAGCACATGCGCGTGGCGGTGGTACCCCAGGGGGGCAATACGGGGCTCTCTGGCGGATCGGTGCCAGGGCTTGAAGGGCGGTGCATCGTGCTGTCTCTCAAGCGACTGAACCGCGTACGCGCTTTGGATGCGGACAACAACACGGTCACGCTGGAGGCCGGCGTCACCCTGCAAACAGCGCAAGAGGTGGCCGCCGAAGCGGGCCGGCTGTTTGCGCTCAGCTTGGCGGCGGAAGGCAGTTGCACGGTAGGTGGCAATTTGGCCACCAACGCCGGCGGCGTGCATGTGCTGCGCTACGGCACTGCACGTGAGCTCTGCGTGGGATTGGAGGTGGTGACCGCCGAGGGCGAGGTGTGGCACGGTCTGCACGGCCTGCGCAAAGACAACACGGGTTACGACTTGCGCGATCTCTACATCGGTTCTGAGGGCACGTTGGGGGTGATCACGGCAGCGGTTTTCAAACTTCATCCCCTTGCGGGGGCACAAGCGGTGGCACTGTGGTCGGCCCCTAGCGCGACAGCGGCCACACGCGTGCTGCACCAAGCGCTGGCCCGCTGTGGCGCACAGCTCACAGCGTTTGAATTGATGAACCCCTTGAGCATCGCCCTGGTGCAGCGTCACATGCCTGGCGCCGCATGGCCCCTGCGCGAAGCTGCGCCTTGGTATGTGCTGATGGAAGTCTCGACCGCCAACGAAACCAGTTGTGCCCAAGCGTTGGAAGACGTGCTGGGCCCCGCCATGGAGGCCGGCGATTGCTGCGAGGCTGTGCTGTCCCACAACGAAGGGCAATTCCGCGCTTTGTGGGCTTGGCGGGAAAACATTTCGGAGGCCCAAGGCGCCGAGGGCCGCACCATCAAACACGATATTTCGTTGCCGATTTCACGCATCGACGCTTTTATCTCGATGGCGTCCGATGCCTTGGCACGCCACTACTCGGCGCTGCGTTTGGTGGTGTTCGGCCATTTGGGGGACGGTAATTTGCACTTCAACCTGTCTCCCCCTGTTGATGCATGCACACCCACCCATGCGACGGCTTTTTTGGCACTGGAGCCTGGCGTGAACACCTTGGTTCACGACGTGGTGCAAGCCCATGGGGGGTCGATTTCCGCCGAACACGGCCTGGGTGTGCTGCGACGCGACGAAGCCGCTCGGCGCCGCGATCCGGTGGCCCATCGCCTGATGCTGCGTCTTAAAACGGCGCTCGACCCTCATGGGTTGATGAATCCAGGCAAAGTCTTACCGCAGGCTTGAGTTGTTTCAGCCGGTTTCACCTGCGCGCACTTGGCCCACCATGTGCGCAAGCAGCACTTCTGCGGAAGGTGTCCAGCCGTCCCCGGATTCGTGCGCTTGAAATTCCGCCAACCACAGGTAGAACTTGGCGGCCACAAACGGTTTCTTCAGACCACTGGCTTGAAAGTCTTTGCGGATGTAGGGCGTGGTGGCGACCACTTCACGTTCAAACCGGTGCAGGTATTGGGTGCGTGCGTCGCTGCTCAATTGGGGCCAACGGCTTTTGGCCAGCACTTGCAAACGGTTGCGATAGCGCGTGAGCGCGAAGTCCAGGCTTTCTCGCAGGGAACCTGGTGGGGTTCGCACCGCCGGAGCAGCGGGTGTGTTGTCCTTCGAGGCGGCAGGTGACGGTGCGGATGCTGCTGCTTGCGAGGGCGTTTTGGCTGCCTCTTGTTGGCGTAGTTTGGCCACCATGAAGCCAGCAGGGTTGACCACGCCAGGCGTGGTGAGCGCACTTTCAGCGCTGTGGGCCAGTTGTTCGGGGCCGTACTCTTGGTAAAGCTGGCTGGCAAAGTGTTCACTGGCACCGGTTTGGATGGCTCTGGCCAGGGCGGGGGCATCAGCGGTGGGGGCGTTGTGTCGCCGAGCTGGGCGGGGGCTGGTGTGCTCCTTCACTGTGCTGGCGTGAGCGTCTCGCGCTACAACGCGAAACTGCAATTCCTCCACGGTGCGCCCGCGTGTCAGGGGAACTGATTCGACGGTGAACTCTTGCTGAACCTCGTTGAGTTCGGCCACCGCCCGTTGCACCACGTCACGCCGAAAGTAGCGGTACTCCCCGTACCGTTGCCGAACTTTGCTAGCCCCTTTGCCAGCTTTCATGTCGATGCGCAGCTCGGCGCTTTCATCTGATTCACCGGTGAGCAGCGGAATCCACTCGCGCCAGGGCCGGCGCATGGTCAGCCCATTGGGGTTGGTTTTGTAGCGACAGATGATCTCGTAAAGGGCCAATGTGCAGTTGAGTTTGATCTCTGCCACGACTTCCAGCGACACCATGTAAAAGTGCTTGTACTCGCGCAGTTGCCGTAGCAACACAGGTGGCAGAGACCATTCAATGCAAGCTCGGCCCCGTTCGTCCTCCACAAACTCGACAGAGCCCAGCAACTGCGTAGATGACCATAACCGCGTTTGACCGGTCATGCTGTCACGTGCAGAACCCGACCATTCGACCAGTGTGCGCTGGCACTCTTTGATGCTTTCTTTCAGGTGTCGGCGGTCTTTGCTGCCGAAACGTGCATCTTTGATCAAGGTGGCAAGTGGCACGCGCCAGACCGTGCCGTCTTGCGTCAAAGTTCCTTCGTGCGTGAGCGAATACGCGACGAGAAACAGCCAAGCTTTGCGACTCCACAGGTTGATTTTGCGGGTTTTCGGTTCGATGACAGCCATCTCGACCGGCTTGCGCATGTCTCGCAACTCACCGCTGGCGCGGCGTAAAGCCCCGTCAGGAACTTCGGCTACCGAAAGGTCGGCAGGGGGAACGGTGAGAAAAGGTTCCAAAGCAGCGCGCGCAGGCATGTCTGTTCGCCAGTGAGAAATTCAAGGCGCACCATTCTCACGTGAGTGAAAGGAGATTTCAAGTTGGATGAACGAGCTTGTTTCCAGTTTGAACTTATACAGTTTGAAATCATTGATAACAGATTACTGCACTGTTTTGTTCTTTTAAATCAATGAGTTGCGTTCATTTACGTGAGTTTTTATGTGCCAATGCGTGAGTGGTGTTGTGCTTTGTGTGAGTGTTTTGGGGCATGAAGGGTGCATGTGCATGAGTGCTTTTGTGCTCATGCGTGAGTGCCTTGGTGCTGGGGCTGTGGCCCAGGATGTGAGTGCTTTTGTGCTTAATCTTCCAAAAGATGAAGACAGGTGACAACCTGGCCGGTGATTTCCAAAGAGTGAACTCGTATAGTCTTGCGGGTATTGGAGACTTCGGCGGCGATGAATTGCCGTGATCTCTTGAATTTGTCACCGCAAAGGAGAAACATCTTGGTCAAAGAGCTTGTGGCGCTTACAGAGGAAACGGTCATTCGGCCAGTGACCCTCGACGATTTGGAAGCGCTGGATGAACACGCCACCACGATGATGGAGCGCATCAAAGCGGCTGTGTTCAAGCCAACAGGGGGCAAAAATGCGCCTACTTTCAACGCTACCCAACTGGCCGCACTGTGCAACCGGACGCATGCTGCGATGCTGCGGTTGCTCGACAAAGCCCCAGAATGGGGGCTGGCCACTGGCGTGATCACCGATGGGCAAGGCCGTAAGCTCAGTGCCCACCGCTCGTTCACGCTGGAAGAGACCATCGACTGGGTTCGACATCTGGGAGGGTTGCGCTACGAGCGCCGTGACGATCAACCCGGTGCCGTGGTGACAGTGGGGTTTTTCAAAGGTGGCGTGGGAAAAACCGTGATCGCGACGTCGTTGGCCCAGGGACTGAGCCTCAAGGGTTACAAGGTGTTGGCCATCGACTTTGACCCGCAGGGCTCGATGACAGCCTTGCTGGGTGGCAACCCTGCCGCCGTGGAGCAAGAAGAAACCTTCACGCCTTTGGCGCTACCGCCGACTTCGCAGGGGCATCGGGATTCTCTGATCGAATCCATCCGCCCGACCTACTGGAGTGGCGTGGATGTGGTGGCTGGGTCTACGGGGCTGTTTGCGTGTGAGTTCTACCTGCCCTTGCGAGCCATGAATGCACAAGCCGAAGGCAAGCGGTTTAATTTTTTAGAAGTGTTGCAGCGCGCACTCGACCCGATCCGTGCGGAATACGACTACATCATCATCGACACGCCCCCCGCGCTCAGCTACACGACGATGAATGCTTATTGGGCTTCCGATGCCATTCTCATGCCCATCGTGCCGGAAGGGTTGAGTTTGCAGAGTTCGGTGCAGTTCTGGAACATGTTCACCGAACTGGCCAGCACTGCACGGCAACTGTCAGGGGATCCCAAAACCTATGCCTGGTTGGGGGTGGTACCCAGCCGCGTGGAAGCCCACAAGGCCCCGGTGCAAGAGATGCTCAAGTGGATCCGGATGTTTTATGGCGAGTACGTCATGACCAGCGAGATCCCGCTGACCGAGACCATCAAAACCGGCAGCACCGAATTTGCCACGGTCTACGACATCAAAAAATACGTGGGCAATGCCAAGACCTACGAGCGTGCCCGCGTTGCGTTTGACAAACTCGTCACCGAAGTGGATCTGATGACCCGCCGCAATCTGTGGCACGAACGCATTGAGGAGGCTTGACCCCATGAGCGTGAAAAAACATCTGGCCGACATCACCGCCGCCTTGGCAGACACCTCCATTCGCCCGGTCAAACCGCGTGGCAGTGGCTCGATTGGCGCACCGGTGCAGTTGGCCCAATTCTCAGCGGGCTATCAACAATTGGAAGCGGAGCTGGAGCGTCGCCGGGCCAGCGAGGGTCGGGCCTTGCAGGTGGCGCTGAACGACTTGCAGCCCAGTCCGTTTCAAACCGGAGGGATTCAAGACGAACGGGTGCAAGCCCTGGTGCGGCACCTGAGCGAGAACCGGTTGAACACGCCGATCGTGATTCGGCGCGGGTCGCTGGGTGATGGGTACGAAATCATTGCAGGGCATCACCGTGTCGCGGCGTATCGGCAATTGGGGCGTGCCCAGATTGAAGCCGTGTTGCTCGACGTGGATGACGAGGAAGCCCGTGCGCTGGTGTTCTTCGACAACCTGATGGCGCCAGACCTGTCCGACTATCACAAGTACCTCGGATTTGCCCAGCTCAAGAAAGCCACGGGGATGACGGTCGAGGCGTTGGCGCGCAAATCTGGGGTGAGCAAATCGCAGATTGCGTCGTTGTTGTCCTTTGAGCGGTTGCCGGTCGAAGCGTTGGCGCTGATCGAGCAGGCCCCGCATACGGTGGGGGCCAAGCTGGCTGAGGAGCTGGGCAAGTGGGCACAAGAGCGTCCTCAGGCGGTGACGCAAGCGGTGCAACAAGTGGTGCAAGGCCAGCTCAAGCAGGCGCAGGCACTCAATTGGGTGACCGGTGCCGTACGTGAACGTGCTCAAGCGGATGCGCCTGTGGTGATCCGTCGAGGGCGCCAGTTGTTTGCACAGCTCCAAGGTCGTGGCGCACAACTGACCTTGAAGTTTGCATCCGAAGCACACCGGCAGCAGCTACAAGATCGCATGGAGCAATGGCTGCGAGAACAAGCTAATCAGGCGGATGTTTGAGCTTATCCGAAGTTCGGAATTCTTTAAAATCAACAAGTTATCGAAATACCAAGCACACAAGAAAGAGCCATCCCGTCGAAAAAGCGCTTCAAAGTGAGTTGTTTTGTGGTGAAGGTGCAGCGGCACAGAATCACTCACGTGAACGCTTCAATTCACGCTTCAAGACATCCAGCGACCAAGGTGTGTGCAGGCCCATGCGACGCTGTAGAACCTCCATGGGCACGTCGAGTGCCAACGCCGTGACGGCGTAGGTATTGCGCAGCGTTTGTGGGCCTTGCTGTTCGTCATCGAAACCGGCTGCGAGCATGGCGGGGCGGATCGTGTCGTAGATTTCTGAGGTGCTGATGGGGTATGGTCGCGCCCGGCTGCCGTGATGAGCTAACACCGGGGAGCGTTGGCGGGCCGGAAAAGCCAGCGCCGGTTCTAGGGCCAGTTGGGCATGCGCGTGCTGCCATTCGCGCAGCACAGGGCAACACCAAGGCGGTAGCGGGATGCTGCGTGCCAGCACCGATGAAACCGCTCGGATGCGCACCTGGGGTTCGGGGACATCGTCAGGCAACACGTCGTGGATCAGCAACTGCCGAGACTCTTGCACGGTGATGCCCGTGGCCAGGTAAAGCAAACGCAATGCCGCGTCGCGAACATCTCCCCAATGTGGGCGAGGTTGAGCCAGCACCCAATCGATGTAGCGCGTGACCTGATCCGGGCTGAGAAAACGCGGCGCTTGGCGCCGTAGATCGTGGCGAGCCGCAGGATGGGTGAGGGATGTGCTGGGATCATCGCTGCGCAGCCCCAAGGTGTGGAGATGACTCAGTACCAAGCGCAGCACCGCCACATACCGTTTGGTGGTCGCCACCGAAGCCGTTTTGCCTCCACGCCCGCGCAGGCTACTGAGCAGCGCATCCACATCCCCGGCGTGGGCTTGCAACAGGCTGCGCCCTCGTTCACGTTGTAGCCAATCGGCAGCGGCGCCGGTCATGGCGGCGTATTGCTCGATGGAGTGTGGTGCGTAGGCCAGGTGCTCGTGGTGTCGTAACCAGCGTCGGCAGGCTTCGCGTGGATTCAGTTCCCACAAAGGAGGAGCGTTGAGCGTGTTGGGTGTGTCCATTTATATAGGATATACGCAAATTATGATGCGGAGAGGCTTACATGTGGGAAGCACAGCCGAGCCCACCGACCTTGCGCGAGTACAGCCAGCCATCGGCGTTGCAGCGGGTTGTTGAGCACGGGCAAATCATGATGGCTGTCGGTGGTTGAATTGAGGCTGCTTAATTTGACGGTTGTTTTTTGCTGCAAGATTATTTCGATAATCTTGATATCAAGCGCTGCATGCGCTTGTACAAGCGCACTGCCCAGTCCGGTGCGAACGGCTTATGCTTGCACGGCCATGAACCAGACCGTACATCTTTCTGCCACCGGTGCCAAGCTCACCGCCGCCCGCACCAACGACCCCGAACGCACGATGGCCGACATCCTCGAAGTCGCCACCGCCGAATTTGCGGCCAAAGGCCTGGCCGGCGCTCGCATCGACGAGATCGCCGCGCTGACCCGCACCAGCAAACGCATGATCTACTACTACTTCGAGAGCAAAGAAAAACTCTACGTGCGCGTGCTCGAAGAGGCATATCGGCGCGTGCGGCGCATCGAGTCCGAGTTGCATCTGGCCGACTTGGCGCCCGAGCAAGCGTTGCGCACCCTCGTGGGTTTCACGGTCGATCACCACCACAACCACCGGGACTTCATCCGCCTGGTCATGACGGAAAACATCCACGACGGGCAGTTCCTGGCCCAGTCCCGCACCATCCAAGAGTTGAACGTGCCGGCCATTCATGCGGTCGAGGCGGTTTATCAGCGCGGGGTGGCACAAGGGGTGTTTCGGCCCGATGTGGATCCCGTGGATTTGCACATGTCCATCTCGGCATTGGCTTTTTTCAACGTCTCCAATCGGGCCACGTTTTCGCTCATTTTTAAGCGCGACTTGGACAGCCCCGAGTCCATGGCCGCACGGCGTGCCAGCATCATTGACATGGTGGTGCGTCACGTTCGTCAAGACCGTTCGGGAGCCCCCACATGACACCGTTGCGTTTTTTGCACTTCGACGTGTCGGGCGATCCCCACGAACGTGTGACGTTGGAAGCCATGGCCAGCGTGTCAGCCCACCAGTGGCCGGCGCTACAAGCCGAAGCGTGCCAGCTCTTGGCGTGGCTGCACCGGCAACATGCCGATCTGCAAGGCACCCAAGAAGACGGGGGCGCCTGGGACGTGCAGTTACGCGGCAGCACGGAACGTTCGCAAGACATGGGCTTCGAGTTTGTCCAAAGTGTGGCCCAGTTGGAAGCACGGCCAGAATCCGGCGAACGCGTGCGTCACACTCTGGACATTTGCCTGTCCGTGGCGCCATGGTTGGCCGAAGCTCTGGACGTTGAATTCGGCACGGGCGCCCTCTAGCCACGTTTTGACCATGCTCCATTTCAGTGCCTGGCCGCTCAAACTCAAACTGGCGTTGCTGACCGCCCTCACACTGGCCCTGGGCATGGGCGGATTGGCGGCAGGCGTCGTCCGCCAACTGCGCGATGACTACGGGCGCATGATTTTTGACCAGCAAAAAACGGCGGTCGATTTTGTCGCCCGCAGTTTGGATCACGAACTGCGCCTGCGTTTAGACGCACTGCTGGCCGTCGCCCCTGACATGGCTGTGCGACTCTCCCAGGGAGAGCCCGCCGTGCAAGCGGGTGTTGAACACTTGCGGGGGCTTCAGTCCTTGTTTCGGCGCGATGTGTATGTGCTTGATCGGCAAGGCAAGCGCGTGGCGGAAGTACCGATGCGTCATCACACGGGCACGTCCTACGCGGACACCTCTTACTTCGTGCAAGTCATGCGCAGCGGCGCGGCAGTGGTCGAGTCGCGCATCGGGCGTTTTGCTCATCAACCGGTGATCATCGTGGCCATGCCCTTGCGCAGCGCACAGGGGGAGTTGCTGGGTGTGCTGTGCGGCTCTGAACTCATTAGCCCGGGCAGCGTGTTTTATTTTGCGGACGAGGTGCGCAACGGGGCCCAGGGCGGTTTTCACGTCATTGATACGCAGCGCCGCATGTTCGTCACCAGCACCCGCGCCAGTTGGACGATGACGCCCCTGCCCGAACCTGGCCAAAATCCGCTGCTGGATCGCCGTCTGGCCGGGTACACCGGCCCCGGCACAACGCACAGCCGCGCCGGAGAAGAAATGCTGGGCGTCGCAGCCGCACTGGAGCACGCCCCCTGGCTGGTGACCAGTTACCTGCCCGTGGACGAAGCATTCGGCCCGCTGAACGTGTTGCGTTGGCGCATCTATGCCGGAGCAGCGGGATTGGCGGTGCTGGTGGGCCTGGGGTGCTGGCTGGTGTTGCGCCGTGAGCTGGCGCCGCTGGAGCAAGCCGCTCGCCATTTGGGTCGGTTGCAGGATTTGGACAACCTGCCGCCGCCCCTGCACAGCACGGGCAGCCCCGAAATTCGGGTGTTGCTGGACAACTTCAACCAATTGCTGGGGCACACCCAGGCCCAGGCCGAAACCATTCGCCAAGAACGCAAACGTTTAGAAGACAAAGTGGCGTTGCGCACACGCGAGTTGTTGGCGGCCAACACCGGGCTGCGCACCAAAGCCCACGAGGTTGAAGACCTTTACAACCATGCGCCCTGTGGCTACCACTCGCTCGATCCGGAGGGCCGCATCGTCACGGTCAACGACACCGAATTGGCGATGTTGGGTTACGAGCGCGACGAACTGATTGGCCGACCTTTGGTCGATTTGATGACACCGCCCAGTCAAGCGCTGTTCCACAGTCGATTCGAGACGTTCATGCGTACCGGCAGGGTGCGCGATCTGGAATACGACTTTGTGCGCAAAGATGGCACCCTGTTGCCGGTGCTCATCAGCGCGGACATGGTGCGCGACAGTGCCGGGCGTTTCGTCACCAACCGCGCCACGCTGGTGGACAACAGCGAGCGCAAGGCCCGCGAGCGCCACATCGCCGCCATGCAAGACGAGCTGGCCCGCCGCGCCGAGGTGGCCGAAGCAGCAACCCGGGCCAAAAGTGAGTTTCTGGCCAACATGAGCCACGAGATTCGCACGCCCATGAATGCCATCGTCGGGCTGACCACCTTGCTGCAACGGGAGGTTGCAACGCCCACCGTGCAGCAGCGCTTGGGCAAGATCGCCGATGCCACCCACCACCTGCTCGGGTTGATCAATGACATCCTCGATCTCTCCAAAATTGAAGCTGGTCGGCTGGAGTTGAGTGAGGTGGATTTCTCCTTGTCGGCTTTGCTGGAGCGCAGTTTGGCGTTCGTGGCCGAACGGGCTCAGGCCAAAGGGTTGGTGTTGCGGCAAGACCTTCCCTCAAAGCCAAGCTGGCCCGACGCGCTGCGGGGGGATGCGATGCGGGTGTCGCAAGCCCTGCTGAACTTGTTGGGCAACGCCGTCAAGTTCACCTCGACCGGTCAGGTGGTGTTGCGGGTGACGCTGGATGCTGGCGATCCGCCCGCGCCGGCGCCAGCCACCCGCTGGCGTTTGCGCTTCAGTGTGGAGGATAGTGGGCCGGGTTTGTCGGAGGCCACACAGCAGCGCCTGTTCGAGCCTTTCACCCAAGCGGACACCTCAACCACACGCCAATTCGGTGGAACGGGCTTGGGGTTGGCCATCACCCGGCGCCTGGCTGAATTGATGGGCGGTGACGTGGGCGTGACGAGCCAGTTGGGCCAGGGCAGCACGTTCTGGTTCAGTGCTTGGCTGGGGGCGGCCAGCGCACCGCCCCAGGTTCACCCCGAACCCATGGCACCGCCTTCGCCCGAAGCGTTGCGGCGTTTGCAGGGCGTGCGGGTGCTGTTGGTGGAGGACAACCCGATCAACCAAGAAGTCGCGTGCGAGCTGCTGCACCAGATGGGGGTGCGCGTGGATGTGGCCAGCCACGGGGCGGCGGCGGTGCATCATTGTCAGCAACAGCGCCCGAACTTGGTTCTCATGGACTTGCAGATGCCGGTGATGGATGGTTTAGAAGCCACCCGTCAACTGCGCCAATTGCCAGGTTTTGACACCGTGCCCATTGTGGCCATGACGGCCAACGCATTCGGCGAAGATCGCGCCGCGTGTTTGGCGGTGGGCATGAACGATCACATCGCTAAACCGGTCGATCCGGAAGTGTTGCAGACGGTGCTGGTGCGCTGGCTGAATCAACAGGAGAACGACATGGGAGCTGAAAGACCAACCCCCGACCTGCCCCAGCCGCTGCTGGCGCGGGTTGTGTTGGACATTGAGGCCGGCTTGCACAGCGTTGGCGGTCGCCGGCCCTTGTATGAGCGGTTGCTGGGCATGCTGCGGGATCGCTTGGAGCCGGATTGGACGGCCCTGCAAACCCACATCGCTCAAGCCAACGTAGGAGAAGCGCGGCGGGTGGCCCACAGCCTCAAAGGCGCTGCGTTGACCCTCGGGGCCCAACAGTTGGCCGACGCGGCCATGCAGCTCGAAGACGTGCTGCGCCACCTGAGCACGCTGGACGACACGGCACCCCAGTGGCAAACCCCCTTGGCGGGTTTGCGGGCCGCCATGACCCGGTTGCTGGAACACGAGCAGGTGCAGGCGTTGCAGAACAGTCAAGCCTAGTGTTGCGTCAAGCCTCAAATGTCGGTTCGGTGTGTTTGGCGACGCATTCCCCTCACCCCAACCCCTCTCCCCCGATGGGAGAGGGGCTTTGAGGGCATTTCCCCCTCTCCCTTTGGGGGAGAGGGCCGGGGTGAGGGGGCGGTCAGCGATGACATGACACTGGGATCGTCGTTCAATCGGAGGTTCGTCATCTGATCAGTTATTTTTCGATTTTTCAACCAATCGGCGGATAATCGAAGAATCACTGCTTCATGGAGTCTGCATGACTGAGCCCACAGCGCCGATCCGCCGCCAATCCTTGGCGGACATCGAGCTGCAATCTGCCCGCATCTCAGCGATGATGACCCACATCCGCGCCGCGATGTTGCCCCCAGCGGCGCGCAAACGTGCCCCCAGCGTCAGCGCGGCACAAATGGCGCAGATGTGCGGGGTCGAAAAAAGCAAAATCGCGTACCGTCTGACCCGGGGCGATTGGCGCGGCGAGCTGCCCGCCGGGCGCATGGTCGGCAACCGCCGCGAGTGGACGATGGACGAGGCGCGTGAGTGGGTGCGGGAATTTCGCGCCGACCACCTGCGCCCCGAAGGCGCCGCAGGCACCACGCTGACTGTCGCCAACTTCAAAGGGGGCGTGGCCAAAACCACCACCGTGGTGACGCTGGCCCAAGGTCTGGCCCAACGCGGCCACCGCGTGCTGTTGATCGACCTGGATCCCCAAGGCTCGGCCACCACGTTGTTCGGGGTGCTGCCGGATGCGGAAGTTGAACCCGCTCACACGGCTTTGCCGCTGTTCGCGGGGGAGCAGACCAGCCTCAGCCCGTCCATTCGCCCCAGTTATTGGCCGGGCATCGATTTGGTGTGCGCCGCCCCGCTGCTGTTCGGTGCAGAGTTCGCCTTGCCGGCTCGGCAGACGCAAGACCCAGGTTTTGAGTTTTGGCGCTGTTTGGATCGCGGGTTGGATGAAGCGCGGGGTGTTTACGACGTCATCTTGATCGACACGCCGCCGGCCTTGTCCTACGTCACCATCAATGCGCTGATGGCGGCTGACGGCCTGCTCATGCCGCTGCCACCCAGCGCGCTGGACTTTGCCAGCTCGGCCCAATTTTGGGATTTGTTTTCGGACTTGTGCGATCAGTTGTTGCGCAGCCGAGGCCAGGACAAATCGTTTGAGTTCATCGACGTGCTGCTGTCACGCGTCGAGCCGACCGACGCGGCCAGTTCGGTGGTGCGTCAGTGGGTGCTGGAGGGTTACACCGAAAAAGTGCTGCCGATCGAGATCCCCAAAACCGCTGTGGCGGCCACAGCCTCCGCCGAATTCGGCACGGTGTACGACCTGCCGCGTGGGGCCATGAACGCCCGCACCTTCTCCCGCGCCCGCGATGCTTACGACCGCTTGTGTGAGTTGGTCGAACAGCAAATCGAAGCCGTGTGGGCGGCACAAGTGCAACGACTGGGAGCGTGAACGCCATGTCCAACAAGCTCATTTCCAAAGCTGCCAAGCTGGACTTCAGCAAACTGCCGGGCATGACGCCGGTGGCTGCCGCTTCCGCCCTGTCAACCGACAGCCCAGCGTCCGCCGTGCTGCCTGTGCCCAAAACCGCGCCGGGGGCCCTCATGGCGTTTGCCAACGATGCGCGCTCCTCGCTGCTGAAGGAAAACGAATCACTGCGCGCCGAGTTGGCTCAATGGGAGGGTGTCAAGCCGACGCGCTGGCTCGATCCGACCTTGATCGCCCGCAGCCGCTACGCCAATCGCCACGAGCTGAATTTCAGCGGTGAGGCGTACGCCCAGCTCAAGGATGAAATCCGCCATGCCGGTGGCAACGTGCAGCCCATCAAGGTGCGCCCCCTGCCCGGCGCCACGGACACCGACTCGCCCCGTTACGAAGTGGTGTTCGGCCACCGCCGTTTGCAGGCGTGCCGTGAGTTGGGCCTGCCCGTGCTGGCGGTGGTGGATGCGCTGGACGATCAAGCCCTGTTCGTCGAAATGGATCGGGAGAACCGCAGCCGCAAGGATTTGTCCGCCTGGGAGCAAGGCCGGATGTACCAACGTGCATTGGACGATGGGCTGTTCCCGTCCAATCGCAAACTTGCCGAGGCGGTGGGCGTGGATGTGGGGAACCTGGGCAAGGCGCTGATGTTGGCACGCTTGCCACAAGAGGTGGTGGAGGCCTTCGCGTCGCCGCTGGATTTGCAGTTTCGCTGGGCCAAAGCCCTGAACGACGCTGCCGGTGCCGACACGCCCGGCCTGGTAGCCCGAGCGCGCGAACTGGCATCCCGCAAAGGCCAGTTGCCTGCCAAGGCTGTGTTCGAGCAGTTGGTACAACCCCCAGCGCCGACAGGGGGGTTGTACCGTACAACCCCCCCCGTGGCGCCGGTGAGTATCCAGCGCCAGGGGCGCCCGGTGGCCCAAGTTCGCATGAGTGAACAAGGGGCGGTGAGCGTGGCATTTGAGCCGGGTGCGCTGTCGGTGGAGCAGCTCAGTGCTTTGGCGCGGCACATCGAAGCGTTTTGGTCGGCAGGTTCTGCGCTGTGAATACCTCTTCGTTGAGTGTGTTTGTGGGCCACTTGCTGCTGGCCCTGACGCTGGGTTCGCTCATTGGGCTGGAGCGCCAGTGGCACCGCCGCTTGGTCGATCTCAAAACCAACTCGCTGGTGTGCCTGGGTGCGGCCCTGTTCATGCAGAGCAGCGCCACCGCCGGCGGGTTTGTGGAGCCGGTGCGCATGGCGGCGCAAATCGTTGTCGGGGTGGGGTTCATCGGGGGCGGTCTGCTGCTGCGCGAGGGGCACAAAACGGTGGGCATCAACACCGCCGCCACGCTGTGGTGCTGTGCGGCCATCGGAACCCTGTGCGGGTTGGGGCGCGTGGAAGAAGCCACATTGGCCACCGTGCTGCTGGTGGGCGCCAACACCGTGCTGCGAGAGATTGCCCGGCGCCTGCAAATGCGCATGGGTTTGAGCGACAGCCTCACCGAACAACTCACCTTCGAGCTGGAATGCCAGCAAGCGCAGACGGCCACGGTGCGCGCCGCCCTGGAAACGGCGTTGCGCCAAGGGGGAGGCGACTTGCGCAGCGTCAGCGAAACCCGCACGGCGCACGGCACCACGGTGATCAGCATCCAAGCCGCGTTCGAAAGCACCGACATCCAGCAAGACATCGATGCGCTGCTGGTCATCGCGGAGCGCTGGGACATTCTCAGCCTGTCTTGGCGCCGGTTGTGAAGCGGTGAGCGTGCGACGCTCGCACGCGCTGGCGCACGATTTACCACGCCCATGGTGTGATTGAAAGAACATCCGTGGGCGGGTTTTTCCCCATCAAAAAACTAACTGGTTCGTACATTATTCGGGCCTGACAGGATGCGGAGGTTCCAATGGTGAACAAATGGCTGGCCGGCTACTGCCGGGTGTTGGAGTGGCTGCTGGTGGGAATGTTGGCGCTGATGGTGCTGCTGGTGTTTGGCAATGTGGTGATGCGGTATGCCTTCAACTCCGGCATCACAGTCAGCGAGGAGGTGTCGCGCTGGTTGTTCGTGTGGATGACGTTTTTGGGCGCCATCGTGGCGCTGCGCGAGCACGGCCACTTGGGGACGGACATGCTGGTGAGTCGCCTGGGCCGGCAGGGCAAGCGCGTCTGCCTGGGCCTGGCGCAAGGGCTGATGCTGTGGATGACCTGGCTGATGCTGAGCGGCTCATGGCAGCAAATGCAGATCAATTGGGACGTGGAAGCACCGATCACCGGTGCTTCGACGGCGATTTTTTACGCTTCGGGGGTGGTGTTTGCCGTGTCCGCCGGGGTGATGTTGCTGCTGGAGCTGTGGCGCACGCTGACGGGCCAGCTCAGCGAGCAGGACTTGGTGATGGTGCAGGAGTCAGAAGACTTGGCCCAGGTCGATGAGCTGCACCTGAATCAGAGCCAAACCTTCAAAAAGCGCTGAGCACCACAGAACAAGCGGAGACACACCATGACGATTTTCATTTTTCTGGGCTCGCTGCTCGGGGCCATGGCCCTGGGGGTGCCCATTGCGTATGCGCTGCTGGTGTCCGGCGCGGCGCTGATGTGGCATCTGGACATGTTCGATGCGCAAATCCTGGCGCAAAACGTGATCAACGGGGCAGATTCGTTCCCCCTGCTGGCGGTGCCGTTTTTCATGCTCGCTGGCGAGATCATGAACGTGGGCGGTTTGAGCCGGCGCATCGTCAACCTGGCGTTGACGCTGGTGGGTCACAAGCGCGGCGGGCTGGGGTTTGTGGCGATTGTGGCGGCGTGCATGTTGGCGGCGCTGTCGGGCTCGGCGGTGGCGGACACGGCGGCGCTGGCCAGTCTGCTGCTGCCCATGATGGTGCGCGCTGGGCATGACAAAGCCCGTGCCGGCGGCCTGATCGCTTCGGCGGGGATCATCGCGCCCATCATCCCGCCCTCGATTGGGTTTGTGATTTTTGGGGTGGCGGCCAACGTGTCGATCAGCAAGCTGTTTCTGGCGGGCATCGTGCCGGGGTTGCTGATGGGGGTGTCCATTGCGGTGGCATGGTGGTGGGTGGCCAAGCAAGAAAACGTCACGCCCCCGCCGCCCGCCACATGGGCCGAACGCGTTCACGCGCTCAAAGAATCCACCTGGGCCTTGGTGTTGCCGGTGATTGTGATCGTCGGTTTGAAGATGGGCGTGTTCACCCCCACGGAAGCGGCGGTGGTCGCGGCGGTGTATGCGCTGCTGGTGTCCACCCTGATTTACCGTGAGCTGAACCTACGGCAACTGCACGAGGTGTTCGTGGCGGCGGCCAAAACCACGGCGGTGATCATGTTCTTGGTGGCAGCGGCGATGGTCAGCGCCTGGTTGATCACGGTGGCGGACATCCCGAGCAAGATGATTGCGCTGCTGGAGCCGTTCATGGGCAACCAGACGCTGTTGCTGATGGCCATCATGTTGCTGGTGATCGCGGTGGGCACGGCCATGGACATGACGCCCACGATTCTGATCATGACGCCGGTGTTGATGCCGGTGGTGAAGGCGGCGGGCATTGATCCGGTGTACTTCGGGGTGCTGTTCATCATGAACAACGCCATTGGCCTGATCACGCCGCCGGTGGGCACGGTGCTCAACGTGGTGGCCGGCGTGGGCCGCATGAAGATGGACGAGGTCACCCGGGGGGTGCTGCCGTTCATGACGGCGCAGTTCATCGTGATGTTCTTGCTGGTGCTGTTCCCCGCGCTGGTGACGGTGCCCGCCAAATGGTTTGCCAACTGAGGTGCCTGAAGGCATCCGCTCTGCCGTGCGTCGAAACGTGACGCGCTTCAACTTGACCAGGAGACATTCCATGATCCGTTTCACCCGTCGTGCGCTGTGTGCTGCGCTGGCTGCTGTGGCCACGCTGGGCGCTGCCAGCGGTTCCGCTTGGGCGCAAGAGCGCACCTTCAAACTGGCGCTGCAAAACCCCAAGGGCCACCCGTTGGAGATCGGGGCGAGCAAGTTCGCCGAACTGGTGGCGAAAAAAAGCGGAGGCCGCTTCAAGGTCAACGTCTTCCCCGGTGGCACGCTGGGTGGGGACGCGCCCAACGTCTCCGCGCTGCAAGGCGGCACCATCGATTTTGTGCAACTGAATTCGGGCATCTTGGCGTCGCAGGTCAAGGCGTTTGAGGTGTACGACCTGCCGTTTTTGTTCGCCAACGCTGCCGAGGCCGACGCCGTGGTCGATGGCCCCTTCGGCCAAAAACTCCACGGGATGCTGGCTGAGAAGGGCATCGTCGGGCTGGCGTATGTGGAGCTGGGTTTTCGCAACCTCACCAACAGCAAGAAGCCGATCAAAACGGTGGAAGACATCGCGGGCTTGAAGCTGCGGGTCATCCCCAACGCCATCAACATCGATTGGGTGAAAGCCCTGGGCGCCAACCCGACGCCGCTGGCCTTCCCTGAGCTGTACGCCGCGCTGGAGCAAAAAGCCATCGATGGGCAGGAAAACCCGCTCTCGGTGATCTTGGCCAACAAGTTTTTTGAAGTGCAAAAACACCTGGCGGTGACGAACCACCAATACAACCCGCAGTCGCTCATCATGAGCAAAAAGGTGTGGGACGCGCTGGCCCCCGCCGATCAAAAGCTGATCCAGGATGCAGCGCGGGAGGCGTCGGTGTTCCAACGCAAGGTCAACCGCGACAAGTCGGCGGACGACCTGCAAGAACTCAAACAAGCCGGCATGCAAGTCACCGAACTCAGCGCCGCCGAGCAAGCCAAGCTGCGCGACAAGCTCAAGCCCGTGATCGACAAACACGGCGCCGCCCTGGGCCCGGTGCTGGGTGAGCTGCAAGCCGAACTGGCCAAGCTGCGCAAGTAAACCCCCGACAGGTGGCGCCCCGGCCGGGCGCTGCCCTTGTTTTTCAGAAGGAATGTTCATGAACGCCACGGTCTTGGACCCGGCGCTGGCCGATCTCACGCCTGCGCGACCCGATACGCTGTTGCTGGGCCTCATTGGTGCGGGGATTCAGCGCTCGCTCACCCCCTCGATGCAGATGGAAGAAGCGCGCCACCACGGTCTGCGTGCGCACTACCAACTCATCGATTTGGATCGGTTCGGTGGCAGCACGGCCGATTTGGCGCCGTTGCTGTGGTCGGCGCGGGCCATGGGGTTTGCGGGGTTGAACATCACCTACCCGTGCAAACAGGCGGTGATTCCACACTTGGATGCGCTGTCCGACGAAGCGCGGGCCATGGGCGCGGTCAACACCGTGGTGATTCGGGAGGGGCAGCTCATCGGCCACAACACCGATGGCTCGGGCTGGGCGCGTGGGTTCACACGGGCGCTGCCCCAAGCGGATTTGAGCGCGGTGGCATTGCTGGGTGCTGGCGGTGCCGGGGCGGCGATTGCCCACGCGGCGTTGCGCTTGGGGGTCGAGCGTTTGCGCATCGTCGATGCGGATGCCGGTCGCGCCCAAGCCTTGGCGGATGAACTGAACCGCCTTTACGCCGGAGCGCGGGCCAGCGCGTCGCCGGATGCCGCGCACGCTTTGGCCGGGGCCAGCGGCCTGATTCACGCCACCCCGACGGGCATGGCCAAACTGCCCGGCCTGCCGCTGCCAGCCGAGTGGCTGCACGGTGGGTTGTGGGTGTCGGAAGTGGTGTATTTCCCGCTGGAAACCGAGTTGTTGCGCACCGCCCGCGCCCTGGGCTGCCCGATTTCCGATGGTGGCGGCATGGCCGTGGGTCAGGCGGTGGGTGCGTTTGAGCTGTTCACGGGCCGCACGCCCGACGCGGCGCGTATGGAGCGCCATTTCCATCAACTCATCGCCCAACGCGAGGCCGACGCATGAACTCCTCCGCCGCTTTTTTCCCCCACCGCGAAACTTTGGGCGAGCTGCCCAACCCGCTGGGCCTCCAAGGCATCGAGTTCATCGAATACGCCACGCGCCGCCCGCAGGCGCTGGGCCAACAACTGGAACGCTTGGGTTTTGCCCCGGTGGCGCGGCATCGTTCGCGTGAGGTGCTGTTGTACCGCCAAGGTGGGATGAACGTCATCGTCAATGCGCATCCGGATGTGGCCGATGGCGGTTTGCACGGTGCGCCGGTGTCCATGCCTGACGATCAACCGGTGATCGCAGCGGTGGCGTTCCGGGTGCGCGATGCGGCGGCGGCGATGGCACGTGTCACCGAACGCGGTGCCTGGCCGGTGCCGACGCGGGTGGCGGTGATGGAGCTGAACATCCCGGCGATTCATGGCGTCGGCGGCAGCCGGATTTACTTTGTGGACCGCTGGCGCGAGTTCTCGATTTACGACGTGGATTTCGTGCCCATCCCCGGCGTCAACCCCCAGCCGCCGGCGCTGAGTGGGCTGCATTGGTTCGGGCTGGTGCAGTACATCGGTTTCGAGCGTTTGGCGGATTGGTCGGCGTTTTACGGCGAGCTGTTCGGATTTGCTGAACTGCCGCCCGAGCAAACTTTCGGGGTGTTGACGCAAGGCCGCATCCTGGCCAGCCCGTGCGGCACCTTGTATTGGCAGTTGATCGAGCCGTCGCCGGATGCGCTGGATGCCGATCCGCAAGAGCTGCTCAACCGCGTGGCCTTTGGCTGCCCGGACGTGCGCGTCAGCGTGGCGGCGCTGCGCGAACGCGGCATGGAATTTGTGGAGGCGCCCCACGGCGTCCACACCGATGACAAAGGGGCGTTGACACGCGCCGAGTTGGGCCAGATGAGTTTTGAGCTGGTGCGCCACGTCGCTCCGGCGGCTTGAGCGGAAGGGGCAGCGATGAACACAGCGTTGTTGCACGAGGCCGGCCACTTCGCCGATTTCGGCATGGACACGATCAGCCTGGCCGGTTCACTCGAAACCAAGCTGCACGCGATGCGTGCCGCCGGTTTTGGTCAGGTGATGCTGGCGGCACGGGACATCGTCGGTCACCCCGGTGGCATTGATGCGGCGGTGGCGGCGGTCAAAGCCAGTGGGTTGCGCGTGACGGGGTTTCAAGTGCTGCGGGATTTTGAGGGGCTGTCCGGACACCTGCACGGCTACAAAGTCGAGATCGCCAAGCAGATGATTGGGATGGCCCAGGCCGTGGGCGCCCAGGTGCTGCTGGCGTGCAGCTCAACCTCCCAGCACGCCAGCGGCGACAGCGAACATCTGGCGCGTGACCTGCGCAAGCTGGCGATGTTGGCGCTGCCACATGGCATCCGGGTGGCGTTTGAGGCGCTGTCCTGGGGGCGGCATTTGAACGAAGTGCATCAAGCTTGGGAGGTGGTGGAACAAGCCAACATGCCCAACCTGGGGGTGGGCATCGATTCGTATCACATCCTGGCGACGAACACCTCGCTCAAGGCGCTGGACTGGATCGACCCGGCCAAAATCTACCTGGTGCAACTGGCCGACTTCATGTGGCAGGAAACGCGCACGCCGCAAGAGCGCATCGAGACGGCGCGGCATTTCCGGGTGTTTCCGGGCGAAGGCGTCCACAGCCAAGCGATCACGGCGCTGGTGAGCAAACTCGATCAAATGGGCTACCGGGGCGACTACAGCTTCGAAGTGTTCAACGACGATTACACGCAACTGCCGCTGCCGTTTGTGGCGCAGCGGGCGCGGGCCTCAGCGGTGTGGCTGGCCGAAGGGGTGTTGCGCCGGGGCACGCCGTTGGCGGGGCAAATGCGTTTGCGCCAGCGCGCCTGAAACGGCAGGCCCGACAATCGCCCACGCAACCGAGGACGCAAGGAGACTCCCCATGCCAACACAAACGCAAACGCCGACGCCTTACGAAAAAGACGTGCTCGCTTGGGCCATGGAGCAAGCGGCGCTGTTGCGTTCGGGCCAGTTTTCCGCGCTGGACATCGAACACATCGCCGAGGAGATTGAGGACGTGGGCAAGAGTGAAAAGCGCGAGCTGGCCAGTCGCATGGCGGTGCTGATGGCGCACTTGTTGAAGTGGCAGCACCAGCCGGGGCGGCGGGGCAGCAGTTGGCTGCGCACCCTCAAAGAGCAACGCAAAGCCATTGCCGCCGCGTTGGAGGCCACCCCCAGTCTGCGCGGCTCCCTCACCGATGTGCATTGGCTGCGCGGCACATGGGCCGACGCCGTGGCCAAAGCGGTGGACGAGACCGGCCTCGACAGCTTTCCTGAAGACTGTCCTTGGACGATGGAACAGGTGCTGTCGGCAGCGTTTTTGCCTGATGCCTGACAGGCTGTGTCAGCCCTGGCCCGCAAGCCAGCGCGTCAGTTCCGCTGCGCTACGCCCCAGGCTGGGGCCGAGTGCCCCGCAACGGCTGCCAGCCCACAGCGGCGAAAAATCGCTGCGGCCTTGCGCCTCTGCCCAAGCGCGCAGCGGCACCAAGGCGGCGCTGGCCAGCGGGAACGCGGGGGCGTCGGCACACATCGGGCCGTGTTCGCGCATCAAGCGATTGAACAGCCCACGCGCCGGGCGGCCCGACAGCACGTTGGTCAACGCCGTTTGGGCGGCTGCGCTTTCCGGGCCGGCGTCGGCAGCGGCTTGCAGGGCGGCGCGGTGGAGCGGGCTGGTGTCGGCTTCGGGGCAATGCAAATAAGCAGTGCCGACTTGGGCGGCGCAAGCGCCAGCGGCCAGCACGGCGGCCACGTCCTGCGGCGAGCCGATGCCCCCGGCGGCGATCACCGGCACCGCAACCGCCGCGCAGATCGCCGGCAGCAGTTCTGCCAACGGGCGCTGCGGGCCCAGATCGCGCACCGGATCAGCCGTGAGAAAGTGCCCCCGGTGCCCGCCCGCTTCCAGCCCTTGGGCGATCACCGCATCGGCCCCGTGCTGCACCAGCCAGCGTGCTTCGTCCACCGTGGTGGCGCTGCTCCAAATCTGACAACCCAAAGCGCGCACCCGGGCCAGCAAAGCGGGCGCCGGCAAGCCGAAATGAAAACTCACCACCGCTGGGCGTTGGGCCATGGGCAGGCGTTCCAGCACTTCGACCATGGCCGCGCCCAACGGATGGCGTGTCGCCCCAGCGGGCACCTGGGCCCAGTCGATGCCAGCGGCGCGTGCTTCGGGGGTGAGGCGGGTGCGCCAGCGGGTTTCAACCGCCTCATCGAACACCGGTGGGGTGTGGCAGAAGAAATTCAGGTTGAAGGGCTTAGCGGGTGCGGCTTCGGCCTGGGCGCTCAGTTCGCGCACCAGTCCTTCGGGCGTCAGCATCCCTGCCGGAATCGAACCCAATCCCCCCGCCTGGCACACCGCTGCGGCCAAACGGTGCCCCTGTGCGCCGGCCATCGGGGCTTGCACCACGGGCCATGGCCATGTCTTGATCACCATCGAACTCCCCCAAATTGCCGCCTCCGGCCAGAAACGACGGCGTTACAGTCCCGACCCTGACCGGCCTCTTTTCACGATCTTTCACTTTTTCATTCTCCATGAGCATCCTGCTGCTGAACGGCCCGAACTTGAACCTGCTGGGCACACGCGAGCCCCACATCTACGGCGCCGATACCCTGGCCGATGTGGAGCGTCGTTTCACGGAAGAAGCTGTTGCGCTGGGCACCACAGCGGCGTGTTTCCAAAGCAACCACGAAGGCGCACTCATCGACCGCATTCACGCGGCGCGCCTGGATGGCACCCAGGCCATCGTCATCAACCCGGGCGGTTTGACCCACACCAGCGTGGCCCTGCGTGATGCGCTGGCCGGGGTGGCGTTGCCGGTGGTGGAAATTCACATCAGCAATGTTCACAAGCGCGAAGAATTCCGGCATCACAGTTTCATCTCGGGCATTGCGGAGGGGGTGATTGCCGGTTTGGGCGTGATGGGCTACAGCGCCGCGTTGCGTTTTGCCGTGGCCAAGTTCGCCAAAACCGCCTGAGCCGCAGGAGACACACATGAACGGGCCTGCGAATTCCATGCACCTGCCTCGGCGGCGTGTGCTGGCCATGTTGTGCGTGCTGGGCGGGGCGAGCGTGCAGACGGGCTGTGCGGTGGTGCCGATGGTGGGCACGATCGTGGTACAGCAGGTCACATCGCTGGTGGTGTCGCAGTTGGAAGCGGCGTTGTTGCGTTCGTTGCAGACGCTGGCCACGCCGGGCGCCATTGAGCGCGATACGCGACGCCACATCCCGCTGCCGCCGCGTGTGCGGTTGGTGATCGAGTTGTTGCGCACCGCTGGTCTGAGCCAGGTCGCGGACAGTGTGGACGACCTCGAACACCTCATCAACCAAACCGTGGAGCAGATGGCGGGGCAGTCTTATCCGCTCTACCAAGAGTTGATCCAAACCTATCCCTGGATGAGCGAGGTGGCTCAAGCGCTGAGCGGATTCGGGTTGCCGGTGGCGGAGGCGGCTTCCACGCCAGCGGTGGGTGGGCGCCCGTCGGCAGCGGCCTTGTCGTTGCCGGAGCTGTTGCAGTCGCCGGGTGAAGCCATGCGGCGTTTGGCGATGGACACGATCCGCGACCGCCTTCACACTTTGGCGCAAGATCAAGCCCGCGCCAACGGTTTAGAAGGTGTGTGGCAAGTGCTGGTGACGGCCCAAACCCCGCTGCAACTGGAACCGACACCCTTGCAGATGGACGAGCTGCCCAGCTTCTTGGCCGATCAGCTCACGCAGTTGACGTTGCGCGAGATGGATCAAGATCCCGTGTGGCGCGAGCAGATTCGTCCGCGCATTGAGCAGTTGATTCGCACCGGCCAAGCTGCGCCAACCGAGACGGAGCCTGCTGCGGCGCCGGCGTCGGGGGCGGCCAGTACGGTGGAGTGATGTTTTCTCAACCCGTGTGAAGGAGGATGGCAATGCGTTGGATGACTCTTCCCCAGACTTTGGCCGCTTTCGGCCTGCTGCTCGGTGGCGTGACAGTGGACGCCCAGACGGTGCCGGCAGAAACCGGTTCGTCGATCGGGCCAACGGCGGCACAAGCGGCGCTGGATCTGCACAACCGTGCGCGCCGCGATGTCGGCACGGCGCCGCTGGCGTGGTCGGCTGAATTGGCGGACTTTGCCCAAAAATGGGCCGACCACCTCGCCAAAGACCAAGGCTGCCGCATGGAACATCGCCCACGCAGCGGCCCATGGGGTTCCAAATACGGTGAAAACATCTTCTGGGGCAGCGCTGCCAGCTTCTCCCCCAAAGACGCCGCCAACTCCTGGTATGGCGAAATCAAAGACTTCAAACCCGGCATCCTCACCGGGGATAACTGGTACAAAACCGGCCACTACACCCAGATGGTGTGGAAAAACACCACCCATGTCGGCATGGGTCAGGCGGTGTGTCCGAATGGCGCGATCATCATCGTGGGCAACTACAACCCGCCCGGCAATTACATGGGCCAGTCGCCCTACTGACGCCCCACCTCACAGCCGCTGCGAAACAGGCGTGTAACCCTGCGCCCCGCTGGCCACCGCCGCCGGCACAGCGGAACCATCCTGCGGGGTCACGGGGAAGATGGCATTGATCTGCCCCGTGCCCGAAGCGCCAAAGTAGGGCGTGATGATCTCCACCGGCGCGTCGTAATTCGACCAGCCCAGGGCGCCCAGCAACATGGCGGTGTCGTGCATGAAACCTTCGCCGTGTCCCTTGCTGGCGTACTCGGGCAGCATCTCGCAAAAATCTTTCCACTGCGCTTTTTCCCACATCTCGATCACCCGGCGGTCGAGCTGCTCCAGAAACGGGCTCCAAATTTTGAAAGCGAATTCTGGCGCCAAGCCGTTTTGCGCAAAACGGTGGCTCAAACTGCCGCTGGCCAAAATCGCCACTTTGCCGTCGTAGTGCTGTTCAATGGCTTGGCGCAGCGCCCAGCCCAAGCGGGCGCTGTCGTTCAAGTAATGCACGGTACACAGCGCCGAAACTGAAATCACCTTGAAGTGTTGATCCGCGTTCATGTAACGCAGTGGCACCAGGGTGCCATATTCCGGGTCGAGCGTGGTGGCGTCGTGCGCCAAGGTTTCGACGCCATGCTCGCAGCACACCCGGGCCATGAGTCGGCCCAGCTCGGGGTTGCCCGGTGATTCAAACGCCAGGTTTTTGATGAAGTGCGGCAGCTCGTTGCTGGTGTACGTGCCTTTGAAATGCGGCGCGCAGTTCAGGTGGTAATTGGCGTTGACCAGCCAATGCGTGTCGAACACCACCAGCGTATCGACGCCCAATTCGCGGCAGCGGCGGCCGATTTCGGCGTGGCCGTCGATGGCGTCTTGGCGCGTGCCTTTGCGCGGGCCGTCCAGCTCGCTCAAATACATCGAGGGAACGTGGGTGATTTTGGCCGCGAGGGCGAGTTGTCCCATGGTGCTGTCTCCTGCTCAAACGCCCCAGTGCGGGATGTGGTGGCTGCCCAAACTCACGGCCACGTTTTTCGGTTCCAAGAACACTTCGTAGCTCCAGGTGCCACCCTCGCGGCCCGTGCCGCTGGCCTTGGTACCACCGAAGGGCTGGCGCAGATCGCGCACGTTTTGGCTGTTCACAAAACACATGCCGGCCTCAATGGCGGCGGCCACGCGGTGCGCTTTGCCGATGTTTTCCGTCCAGACGTAGCTGGACAGGCCGTATTGCGTGTCGTTGGCGATGACAATCGCTTCGGCTTCGTCCTCAAACGCAATCAAGCAGGCCACGGGGCCAAAAATCTCGTCTTGGGCGATGGTCATGCGGTTGTCCACGTCGGCAAACACCGTCGGGCGCACGAAGTTGCCGGCTTGTAGGTGGGTGGGCAGGTCGGGCGCACCGAGGCCGCCGGTCAGCAAGGTGGCGCCTTCTTTTTGGCCCAGTTCGATGTAGTGGCGCACCTTGGCCAAATGGCCTGGGCTGATCATCGGGCCGATGATGGTTTTTTCGTCCAGCGGATCGCCCACCTGGATGCGCGCCGCCCGCGCCGCGAACTTGGCGGCAAATTCCGCGTAAATGCTGCGCTGCACCAGGATGCGGCTGCCCGCCGTGCAACGCTCGCCGTTGTTGCTGAAGATCATGAACACGGCGGCGTCCAGGGCGCGATCCAAATCGGCATCGGCAAAGACCACAAACGGGCTTTTGCCGCCCAACTCCATGCTGAATTTCTTCAGCCCGGCGCTTTTCACAATCCGATTGCCGGTGACGGTGGAGCCGGTGAAGCTGATGGCACGCACGTCTGGGTGCGCCACCAGCGGCTCGCCGGTTTCGGTGCCGTAGCCATGCACGATGTTGAGCACGCCCGCCGGAATGCCCGCCTCCAGCGCCAACTCACCCAAGCGTGCCGCCGTGAGCGGGGACAGCTCGCTCATCTTCAACACCGCTGTGTTGCCAAACGCCAGGCAGGGGGCGACCTTCCAAGTGGCCGTCATGAAGGGCACGTTCCACGGGGAAATCAGCGCGCACACGCCCACCGGGTGAAACAGCGTGTAGTTGAGGTGCGTGGGCGTGGGGTAGGTGTGGCCGTCGGTGCGGACGCACATTTCGGCGAAGTAATGGAAATTGTCCGCCGCACGCGGCACCAGTTGTTTACCGGTTTGGCTGATGACTTGGCCGGTGTCCCGCGTCTCGGTGGTGGCAATCTCGGGCACATGCTGGCTGATGAGGTTCCCGAGTTTGCGCATGAGCGCGGCGCGCTCGGTGGCCGGACGCGCCGCCCACGCCGGAAACGCGGCCTTGGCCGCAGCCACGGCGGCGTTCACTTCAGCGGCACCGCCTCGGGCCACTTCGGCCAGCACCTCTTGGGTGGCGGGGTTGACGGTCTCGAAATACTGGGCGCTTTCAACCGCCTGGCCGTTGATCAGATGTTGGATGCGCGTCACGGGGTGTCTCCAAAAAGGGTGTTTTTCAGGGCGCCAAGGCCTTCGATTTCGGTGATGACCTCGTCGCCCGCACGGACGTTCACCACACCTTCGGGCGTGCCGGTGAGGATCACGTCGCCGGGCTGCAAGGTCATGAAGCCGCTGAGGTACTCGATCAGCTTGGCCACACTGTTCACCATGTGGGCGGTGTTGCCTTGTTGCTTGAGTTCGCCATTCACCCAGGTGCGCAAGGTGAGGGCCTGCGGGTCGGGCACTTCGTCGGCGGGGACGAACCAGGGGCCGAGTACGGTGCCGCCGTCGCGGTGCTTCACACGCAGGTTGGGGCGATACCAGTTTTCCAGATGGTCGCGCACCGCGTAGTCGTTGCAAACGGTGTAGCCGGCGACGTGGCGCAGGGCGTCCGCCGCCTTGACGTTGTGGGCCGGTTCGCCGATCACCACCGCCAACTCACACTCGTAATGCATGAAGCTGACCGCATCGGGCCGCCAAGTGAAGCCACGATGGCCGATGCACGCGCTGGCTGACTTCAAGAACACCAGCGGCTCTTCCTTGGCGCCGCTGGCGTTGAGGGTGAGTTCCTTGCGCAGCTCCTGCACATGGTCGGCGTAATTCAGCCCCAGCGCGATGACGGTGCCCACCTCGAAAGGCGGCAGCCACACCACAGCGTCTTCGGCCAGCACGCGGCCATGGCCGTTGCCGCCCAGCAAACGCAGCCCGTGCGGATGCGGTTCTGCGGTGTGAATCGCGCCACCCCAGGCGACGCGGGCGGTGCGGCGGGTGGTTTGTGCGCTCATGCGGCACCTCCTTCGAGCACCACGGGGTTGCTCAGCGTGCCCAAGCCTTCGATGCTCACGCTCAAGGTTTGGCCGGCGCGGGCACGCGGGGCGTTGGCGGCCACGCCCAGGGTGAGCACGTCGCCGGGGTACAGCGTCATGAATTCGGAAACATCGGCCAGCCACTGCGCCGCGTGGCGCACCCGCCCGGCGGTGGTGCTTTCTTGCGCCAAAGCGCCGTCGATGAACACGCGCACCGTCAGCGCATCCGGGTCAGCGATCTGATGCGCGGGCACGATGCGCTCGCCCAGCGGGCAAAACCCATCCCGCGCTTTGCGGCGCACGCCGGGGCGGTAGTGGCGCTGAGGGCCGTCGTCTGGCAACTCCAAATCGTTGACGAGGATGTAACCGGCCACATGCGCCAACGCCTCAGCCACCGTCACCCGACACGCCACCCGGCCCATCACCAACCCCAGCGTGGCGCCGCTTTGCACCCACGGATGCGCGGGCGGCACGGCCACGGCGGCGCCGTCTCGGCTCCAGGTGTTGCGCGGTTGCAGGGCCAACACGGGCGCACGCGGCGCTGCTTTGTAGGGTGGCTGGTGTACGGCATCACCCAGCTCGGCGAGTTGGGCTGGATCGTTCAGCAGCGCGGTGTACACGCTGCGGGGGCGCCAGCTCGGCGGCGGCCCGGGGGGAGAAAAAAGCGTCATCGCGGCGTTGGGGCTGAATCACTCACAGGTGAGCAATGTAGTTGCTCATATGTGAGTGAGTCAACCAAGGGTTCACCAGAAGAGCCCAGGCGCGTCAAACCCCCGACGTAAACTGCGAGTGTGGTTTCCTGTGAGGAGGTGATGGATGAAACGGTATCTTGCTGGTGGCGTGGTGGTGGTGAGTGCTGTGGCGGGCCTCGGGTGGTTGTATCGCGGATCGTCGGCGCCGCCTTCGCCATCGTCCTACCTGAGCGAACGCCCGGCGCCGGCGCCAAGCCAGCCCGCCACGCCTCAACCCGCAGCAGCATCGACATCGCCCGTTCCCACTACGCCCACCGTGCCGCCGTCGAGCAGCCCGTCGGCGTCCTCTGCGCCGCCTGCGGCCGTGGAACTCAAACCCAGTCCGCATGCGGTGCCGGCAGCGGTGATGCAGCAACTGCCGAAAAATCACCACGTGCTGGCGTTCACCTCGTCGGACTTCAACGGGGATGGCCTGCGGGATTTCGTCGTTGTGCTGGGCCGTGACGATGAGAAAAAAGGCCTCAATCCAGGGGCCACCGAGCCGGCGCCGAAGCGACCGCTGATGGTGTTTTTACAAGGGGCGAGTGAAGCGTTTGTGCTCAACGCCCGCAACGATCAGGCTGTGTACACCGCAGACCAAGGTGGGCAGTGCGATCCGTTTCTCGATGGTTCTGAAAAACTGGCGGCCAAAGGTGAGTTTTTCACGGTGCAAAACGGTGTGGCCTGTGGCCAGCATTGGACGGACTACATCACGTTCAAATATTCCCCAGAGCTGGGGAAATTTCTGTTCCACAAGAGAATTTTTGAGAGTTTGGAGCTGAATCGATCCGGCAGCGGCCCGGCTTTGGTGCCTGGCCAACGCACAGTGACCACAGCGCAGAAGGCACAGCCCGTTTTGCTGGAAAACTACGCACCGGCGCGATGAGGTGGTGACCATGCGCATCCTCTGTTCGATGATTGGGATGGCTTTGGCCATTTGGGGGGCTCCCGCCCACGCGGCTGGGGATCCCCACCTCAGCCCCAGTTACAACGTTTGCATGAAAAAAGCGGTCTCCACGCTGGATTTGATGTCCTGCATCCAGACCGAATACGATGTTCAGGATCGGCGCCTGAATGACAATTACAAAGCGTTGTTGAAAAATCTCGACGAAGACCGAAAAAGGCAACTTCAAGAAACGCAGCGGCTGTGGCTTAAATACGTCGAAGCCAACTGTGGTTTCTACAACAACCCCAACGGAGGCAGCGCTCACCGCGTCATGGCGGCGGATTGCACCGTGCAAGAGCGCGCCCGGCGGGCCACTGAATTAGCCGATCTGGCCAAAATGGAATGATGAGGGCGATAACCCCTCGAAGGAAAGGTTAAACCATGCGAAATTTCAAGGTGTTTTACCGTACCGCCGTGGGGTTGATTCTGGGGTTGGGATGGTCACTGTCCGCCATGGCCGAGCCTTTTTCCACCGTGACCGGGCAGAAAATCGCGGTTCCTTCGTATTTTTATCCTGGCGGCGGATGGAATCAGTTGCGGCAGGGGGCGCCCACGGTGGGTTTGGCCATCATCAATCCCAACAGCGGCCCAGGCACCCAGCAGGATGCGAATTACGTTCACGAAGTCGATGCATCCAAAGCCAGCGGCGTGCGTGTGCTCGGATACGTGGCGACGGGGTACGGAACCCGCAGCCAAGCGGCCATTAAAGCCGATATTGCAAAATACCTGCGATGGTATGCGGTTGATGGCATTTTTCTTGACGAAGCACCTTACTCGTGTTTACGCAAGCCATATTATCAATCGCTGTACCAGCACATCAAAGCCGCACAACCTGACGCCACCGTGGTCATCAACCCTGGCGACGTGACGGGCGAATGTTTCATGCAGACCGCCGACATCATCGTCAATTTTGAAGGCAGCCACGCCGCCTACCAAAAATGGCAACCCGCTGGCTGGGAAACACGGTATACCGCTGATCGGTTCTGGCATCTGGTTTACAACACGTCGCTGGTGAATTTGAGTGCCACCGTTGGTTTGTCGAAACAGCGCCATGCGGGTTGGATTTACGTGACGCCAGATCGAATGAACAACCCCTGGGATACCCTGCCGAGCAGAGCCTATTGGCGACAAGAAGTGGAGCAGGTCAGCCAGTGAGTGCGCGCTCGGATTGAGCGTGTCAGCCGGGCTCATGGCAGGTTGACTAAGATGTGAGCATGTCCACCCTGCCCCATCGCAATCTGCCGTTGCTGCTGCTGCAAGCACGCGAGGCCGTGATCTCGCGCTTTCGTCCCCTGCTTCACGAACAGGGATTGACCGAGCAGCAATGGCGCATCATCCGCACCTTGTTGGAGCGTGGCCCACTGGAGCCACGCGAGCTGGTGCAAATTTGCCACATCTCCAGCCCCAGTCTCACCGGCATCTTGGCCCGCATGACCGACACTGGCTGGATCGCCCGCGAACGCATGGCACATGATCAGCGTCGTGTCTTGGTTTCCTTGACGCCGCAAAGCCATCAGGCCGCCGAGGCGTTGGCGCCTCGCATTGAAGCGCTGTATCGCCACATGGAGGGCCACATGAGCCCAGAGTTCATGCAGCAGTTTTATGCCACGCTCGATGCGCTGATCGATCGCATGGCCGATTTGCCCGGCCCTATAGCACAAGCCGACGAATGATGGGCACTTGTGTCGTGGGGCTCCCTAGTTTGTAAGCAAACTTTGCATGAAAGCTGCTAGGGTGCGCGCTGGTGCATTTGTGCGCCGCAACATTTCAGGAGCGAATTCATGCAATTCACGTGGTCAACCACGCTGGCTGGGCTGGCCGGGTTGGTGATCGGAAGCTCGGCACTGGCCGCAGACCTGTCCGACCTGCCCGAACTCAACATCGACTTGAAGGAAACCACGGTTTCCGGCATCTCATCCGGCGCGTACATGACGGTGCAGATGGGCGTGGTCAAGTCTTCGTTCATCAAGGGCATTGCTCCGACGGCGGGGGGGCCTTTCCTCTGCACCTCGTCGCTGGGTGGCGCCAGTGCGGGTTCGGCTGCTGCGGTGCGCCGCTGCATGCAAGGTGACCCGTCGATGCAGCCCGTGTCCGGCGACAAGCTGGTGGTGGACGGCAAGGTCACCAGCCTGTTCACCTACACCATCGCTCCCAACGCAGCGACGTTTGCCAAAGCCGGCAAGATCGATCCGTTGGAAAACATCAACCGTCAAGCCGTGTGGGTGTTCCACGGCTACAACGATGCGATCGTGCGCCTGCCGGTGTCGCAAGCCCTGGTGAGCTGGTACACGGGTTTGAACCCGAACGGTTCGGCCATCTCGGGTTACAAGGGTTATGCCCCGGTCAGCCAGGTGTTCCACAAGGACAACCTGCCCGCCGCCCACGCTCAGATCACCAACACCTGCTCGGGTGAGGATCAAAGCTGCCAAGTGTGTTCGACCACCGGTGGCAAGTTCCTCAACACCTGCCAGAACCGTCCAGCGGCTGCCGGCGGCAGTGCATACGACGCTGCTGGCTCGGCCTTGCAGATGTTCTACGGCAAACTGACCCGCACCGAAACCGCCCAACTCAGCGCCGGCAAGCCCAAGTCTTTCAGCCAAGTGCCTTACTTGAAGCTGCTGGATGGCAGCACCGCGCCCAAGTCTTCGGCGGAAATCGCCATGGGTTCGGAAGGTTATCTGTACGTGCCCAAGGCTTGCGCCGCTGGTGAACCTTGCCGCCTGCACATCGCCTTCCACGGTTGCATGCAAAGTGCCGCCGACGTGGGTCGCTCCTTCGTGGACGGCGCTGGCGTGAGCGAATGGGCCGATGCCAACCGCATCGTGGTGCTCTATCCGCAAGCCATGCCGACCAACAAAGACGCGGGCACCGCCCTGTCGGCGGCTGTGAGCGACTCGGGCAACCCGATGGCCGCTGCGACCAGCATGATGCAATCCCTGTCGTCGGTGGACATGAGCCTGCCCTTCAACCCCATGGGTTGCTGGGACTGGTGGGGCTACAACGACGACGTGCCCAGCCGCGTGCTGAGCGGCAAGTGGCCATCGGGTTCGTATGCCACGTCCAAGGGGGTGCAGATCGCTGCCGTGTGGCGCATGGTGGAAAAGCTGGCCGCCAAGGGCACACCGGGCAGCCTGGCCGCTGCCGGTACCGCCACCGTGCCGACCCTGATGGCGTTGGACCAAACCGCAACCCAATCTTTGCTGCGCTGGGATGGCGTGGCCAATGCGGCCACCTACAAGGTTTACCGCAGCAGCGGCAGCGGTGCAGCGCAACTGGCGGGTGAAACCAAGCAACTGTTCTTCGCCGACAGCAAGCTCAGCCCGCAAACCACCTACACCTACACGGTCAAGGCCGTGGTGGGTGGCAAGGAAGGGAACGCCTCGAACGCCGTGGCCGTGAGCACCTCGGAAGCCTCGCCGGCGTGTGACCCGTACTTCTCGCTGGCAGGTAACAAGCTGGTGGACAAGAACGGCAACCCGACCACCGCTGTGTGCCCGTGAGGTGCCCGTGATCTCCGTTTGACCGTGAGATGACGAGGGGGGGTTGTACCGTACAACCCCCCCTTTTTCATTGGGGCTCGGGAGCGTCAGGTGATCACGCTCGGCTCAGTGCGGCCCGTGAGTTCGCGGATGCGCGCCAATTCATCGGCTGCCGCAATCAGCGCGGCCAAGGCGTCTTGCGTTGGCAGGTCGTGGCGCGCCGGGTCGCCTTCAAACTGCTCGATGTAGACACGCAGCGTCGCCCCCGCCGTGCCGGTGCCCGACAGGCGGTAAACGATGCGCGAGCCGTCCTCCAACACCACCCGCACCCCTTGTTTGGCGGACACGCTGCCATCCACCGGATCGAGGTAACTGAAGTCGTCGGCCAATTGCACCTGCTTGCCAGCCACGGTGCGGCCCGGCAGACTCGGAAGCTGGTCGCGCAGGCCGGCCATCAGTTGGTGGGCGGCGGCGGTGTCGATTTCCTCGTAATCGTGGCGGGTGTAGTAGTTGCGCCCGTAGGTGGCCCAGTGCTCGCGGGCGATGTCGGCCACGCTTTGGCGCCGCTCGGCCAGGATGTTGAGCCACAGCAGCACGGCCCACAGCCCGTCTTTTTCGCGCACATGATCGCTGCCGGTGCCGGCGCTTTCTTCACCGCAGATCGTCACCTTGCCGGCGTCGAGCAGGTTGCCGAAAAACTTCCAGCCCGTCGGCGTTTCGAAACACGGGACGCCCAACGCAGCAGCCACGCGGTCGGCGGCGCCACTGGTTGGCATGCTGCGGGCGATGCCAGCCAAGCCTTGCGCGTAGGCTGGCGCCCGGTGGGCGTTGGCCGCCAACATCGCCAGCGAGTCCGAGGGTGAGATGAACAACCCCCGGCCAATGATGAGGTTGCGATCCCCATCGCCATCGGAGGCGGCGCCCAGGTCGGGCGCGTCGGCGCCCATCATCACGTCGTAAAGCGCTTTGGCGTGAACCAAGTTGGGGTCGGGATGGTGATCCCCAAAATCCGGCAGTGGTGTGCCATTGACCACCGTGCCCGCCGGTGCTCCCAACAGCCCTTCAAAAATCGCATGCGCGTACGGGCCCGTGACGGCGTGCATGGCATCGAAGCGCAACCGGAACCCGCTGGCAAACAACGCCCGCAGCTTCGGAAAATCGAACAACCGCCCCATGAGTTCGGCGTAATCCGCCACCGGGTCGATCACTTCCACTGCCATGCCGACCACGTCTTGCGTGCCCAGGCGGTGCAGATCCACATCGGGGGTGTCCACCGTTCCATATTCGGTGATGACTTGCGAAGCGGCGTACATCGCTTCGGTCAGATGTTCGGGCGCGGGGCCGCCATTGGCCGCGTTGAACTTGATACCAAAGTCACCCGCCGGGCCGCCAGCGTTGTGGCTGGCCGAGAGGATGATGCCGCCGAACGTCTGGTGCTTGCGGATGACACACGAAGCCGCTGGCGTCGAGAGAATGCCGCCTTGCCCCACCAGCACCCGCGCAAACCCATTCGCTGCCGCCATGCGGATGATGAGCTGGGCCGCTTCCAGGTTGAAGAAACGCCCGTCTCCGCCCAGCACCAAGGTTTGGCCGGTGAAGCCCTCGGTCGGGCGCACGGCGTTAAAAATGGACTGGACGAAGTTGGCCAGGTAATGTGGCTGTTGGAATTCGGTGACCTTCTTGCGCAGGCCGCTGGTGCCGGGTTTCATGCCGGCGATGGGGGCGGTGGGAATCGTCAGGATCGGGTTTTTCACAGTGACAGGTCTCCGAAAAATCATGTGTCGAGTACATGCTAGCGAGTGCGAGTTTCATGCCAATCACCCAAACGGCGTCTGACGCGAGACAATCGGCCCCCCTTGCCGTTTTGCAAGTTTGGAGAAAGGTCTTGCGATGGGTGACTGGCTGTTGCTGGTGTTTGCGGCGCTGGGCGCTGGTGGCTTGAACGCGATGGCCGGCGGCGGCAGTTTCCTGACTTTCCCGGCGCTGGTGTTCACGGGGGTGCCCGCCATTGCGGCCAATGCCACGAGCGCGGTGGCGGTGAGCCCGGGTTATTTGGGCAGCGCTTTGGGGTTTCGGCGCGAGCTGGGGCAACTGCCGCGTGCGCGGCTGTGGCAAGAAGGCGGTGTGTGTGCCCTGGGTGGCGTGCTGGGCGCGCTGCTGCTGTTGGTGACGCCGGCCAAAGTGTTTGCCGCCATCGTGCCGTGGCTGCTGTTGTTTGCGACGGTGTTGTTTGCCCTGGGCCCGGCGTTGTTGGGGCGTTTGCGCGATGAGTCCGTCGCCCCGTCCACCGCCTGGCGGCTCACGGGCTTGATGGCGGTGGCGGTGTACGGCGGTTATTTCAACGGCGGCCTGGGCATCCTGTTGATGGCGCTGTATGCCATGACGGGTGAGCGCGACATCCATACTGCCAACGCGCTCAAGAACCTGAATTCGCTGGTGCTGTCGGTGCTGTCGGTGGTGGCATTTGCGTGGGCCGGCGTGGTGCAGTGGCCGCAAGCCGTGGTGATGATGATGGCCGCCACCGCTGGCGGTTTTTGGGGCGCCCGGTTGGCGCGGCGGCTGTCGGCGTCCACGGTGCGGGCCATCGTCATCGTCACGGGCGTGGTGATGGCCGGGGTGTTTTTCGTGCGCGGCTGAGGGCCGCTACAGTTAAAGCATGAGCCTCAAATACCTGCACACCATGGTGCGCGTGACGGACTTGGCCGCCTCACTGCGCTTTTATTGCGATGCCCTTGGGTTGATGGAAGTCCGCCGCAGCGAGTACCTGCAAGGGCGGTTTACCCTCGTTTACCTGGCCGCGCCGGGGGATGAGGACGCCCAAGTCGAGCTGACCTACAACTGGGATCCGGAGACCTACACCGGTGGGCGCAACTTCGGCCACCTGGCCTACGCGGTGGACGACATTTATGCCGCCTGCGCTCGCTTGCAAGCGCACGGTGTCACGATCCTGCGCCCGCCGCGTGATGGGCGCATGGCGTTTGTGCGCTCGCCGGATGGCATTTCCGTTGAGCTGCTGCAAGCCGGCGCCGCCCTGCCGCCGACCGAACCGTGGGCCAGCCTGCCCAACGTCGGTTCGTGGTGAGTTAACGCGCTGCGGGAGCGGACGCGGCGGGCAGTGCCACCGGCTCACCATTACGCACGCGCTCCAGCCCTTCGCACAACTGGCGCGTGCCCAGCAAGATGCGCGGTGTGTGTCGGCTGATGTGGTCCGCCGGCAGCACGATCACCGCTTGCTGGCGCACCGGGGCAAAAGATTTGAAACGCTGCCATTGCGCCAGAGAGTCGTCCAGGCGCCCGTCCATGGTGCTGGTGGCCAACGCTTGGGGGCGGGCAGCGAGCACGGCCTCGGCGCTCACGCTGGGCACCAAGGCGGTTTGATCGGCGAACACATTCACCCCGCCGCAACTGCGAATCACGTCGCTGATGAGATGCTGGCCGTTCACCGTCAACAGCGGCTGATGCCACACTTGGTAGAACACCCGCACCGGCGTCCGCTGGGCGTAACGCTGGCGCAGTTGGGCCAGCTCGTCGGCATAACGTTGCGCGGCCCCGTCGGCGGTGGCGGAGGTGCCCGCCAGTTGCCCCAGGCGGCGCAGGTTGTCGCCGATGGCAGCCAAGTCACGCGGCTCGCTGTGGAAGATGGGAATCTTGAGCGCTTTCAGCCGCTCCAACTGGCCAGCCGCGCTGCCGTGCAGCCACACCACCAACACATCCGGGCGCAGGGCGGCGATGCGCTCCAAGTCCAGGGCGTGCGAGTCGCCCACTTGGGGCAGGGCGCGGGCCGCGTCCGGATAGGTGCCATGGCGCACCGTCGCCACCACCTGGGGCCCCGCCCCAGCGGCAAACAGCAATTCGGTGACGTGCGGCGCCAAACTGACGATCCGCCGCGCCGGCTGCGCCAGCGTGATGCGCTGGCCGTGATCGTCCACCACGGTGACCGGGGCAGCGTGCGCCGCAGCGGCGGCGGCCAACATCGCGCCGGCCCAACCGCGCCGGAAGGCGTGAAAACATCCCATCCCCATCATCCTTTCAGCGCGAGCGCACAGCCGGCCATCACAAAACGCACCTGATCGCAGCACGCGGCCACGGCTTGGTGCAAGCGCCCGTTCTCATCCACGAACAGCCGGTTCAGCGCCCCCATCGGCACGATGCCGTGCCCCACTTCGTTGCCAATCAGCAGCACTTGGGCGCGCAGCGTCGGCAGGACGGTCAACAGCGCGGCGCGTTCGCGCTCCAACGTCGGGCCGGGGGTGAGGCGGCGCACGGTGCCCAGATCGACATCCGGTGCCACATCCGCCAGCAGCACGTTGGTGAGCCAGAGCGTGAGGCAATCCACCAACAGCAGGCGTTGGGGGGCGTCGGCGGCGCGCAAAGTGTCCGCCAGGGCCAGGGGCGCTTCCAGCGTGCGCCAGCCCGCCGGGCGCTGGGCTTGGTGGGCGGCAATGCGGGCGGCCATTTCCTCATCCCCCGCGTGGGCGGTGGCGATCACCACCACGTCATGCGCTGGAGACTGCGCGGCGAACGCCGCTGCTTGCTGTTCAGCCCACGCGCTTTTGCCGCTGCGGGCGCCGCCGATGATCAAGGTTTTCATCAAAACTCGTTTTCCGAAAGCGTGAACAACGCCGCCGTGACAGCCGGTGACGACGCGAAATACGCATGAAAGTAACTGCACCGCAGCGACCCACGCTGCCACAGCGCCTCACCCGCACCACCGCGCAGGCGCTGGGCATGGGTGAGTGGGGGCACAGGGGTTTCCAGCACCGAATAGTGGAAGGTATGCCCACGCAGCGGCGCCACGTCAGCGCCCCATGCGGGCCGCGCCAGGGTTTGAACGCCCAGCCCGGCGACGCGGGTTTGCATCCGTACTTCCCCCGGCAGCACGCCCGCCATGGGGTGGCGCCCGCCATCGACGGTGATTAGGTGATCGGCCAACGCCATCATGCCGCCGCACTCGGCCCAGATGGGCCGCCCAGCTTGGGCGAAAGCGCGCACCGAGGCCGTCCAGCGCGGCGCCTGGGCGAGTTCAGCGGCGAACAGCTCGGGGTAACCGCCTGGCAACCACAGGGCGGTGGCCGCTTCGGGGATGGGTTCATCTGCCAAAGGGGAGAAAAACACCAGCTCGGCGCCCAGGGCGCGCAGGGTGTCCACATTGGCCGGGTAGATGAAACGAAACGCAGCGTCACGCGCCACGGCGATGCAGCGCCCAGCCAGCAGCGGCGCGGGCGGCGGCGGGGCCTCTTCGGCCCAGGCGGCGCGGGGTTGCCAAGCGGGCAGGGCTTGGAGACGCGCCAGCAAATCATCCTCCACCAGCGCGGCCAGGGCGCTGATGGCTTGGTCGATCTCGGCGGCGGCATCGCTGGCCAAACCCAGGTGGCGTTCGGGGATGGTGCGCGCGCTCTTGGGCAGATGGCCCAACCACTGCGGCGCGTTCGGCGTGTCGGTGGGGGTGAGCAGGCTGTCCGCCAGCATCTGGGCGTGGCCGGCACTGCCGACGCGGTTGGCGATCGCACCGATCAAGCGCAGCGGTGGGGCATCTCCCTCACGCCCGCCGGGGTAGTGCGCCAAGCCGTGAACCAGCGCGCCGAAGGTTTGTGCCATCGAGCCCGCGTCGATCACCACCACCACGGGCACATCCAGCCCTCGGGCCAGATCGGCGGCGCTGGGCGGGCCGTCATACAGCCCCATCACGCCTTCGATCAACACGAGGTCGGCTTCCGCTGCCGCTTGCGCGACGCGCTGGCGCGACTCGGCCAGGCCGACCATGCGGTCGTCCAAGTTGAACACCGGGGCGCCGCTGGCGCGTTCCAGCACCATCGGGTCGATGAAATCCGGCCCGGATTTGAAAACGCGCACGCGGCGGCCACGTTGGCGCAGCGCCGCTGCCAGGGCGGCCACCACGGTGGTTTTGCCTTGGCCCGACGCCAAGCCAGCAATCAGCAGCACCGGAGCGGTGCGGGGGTCTGGATTCATGGGGTTTCAACGGTTGAGGGTTTGCACTTGCCAGCGGGGCCAGTCGCCCCCATGCCAGCGCAGCCAGGTGAGGTGGCCAAAGTCCAGCGCCACATCGGGCACCTGATCGGCAGGTAAGCCCAGCGCCACGGCGACGGCACAGCGGATCGGCCCGGCGTGGCTCACCCCCAGCGTCAGGCCGGGGGCGCGGCAGCGTTCCGTCAGAGCAGCGTGGACCCGGGCACGCAATTGGGCTTGGGTTTCGCCGCCGGGCGGGGCGCGGTGATGCACGTCCGCCGCCCAAATGTCACTCTCGTGGCGGGGAATGTCCGCCCATGCACGCCCTTCCCAGGCGCCAAAGCTCAGTTCCTGCCAGCGCGGATCGAGGTGCAACGGCCAACCCAACGCCCCGGCCAGCGGCTGCGCCAGGGCTTGCGCCCGCTGCAAGGGGCTGCTGAACAGATGCACCGCCGGTCGATCGTTCAGCACCGGCAGGCGGGCCAGCACCTCGGCCAAGACCGGGTCGAGCGGCTGCACCGCTGGCACGTCCCACTGGCCGTAGCAATGGCCGGGGGGCACGTCGGGGCGCGGATGGCGCAGCAACAGCACGTCATGCACCCAGGACTTAATTGCTTGCATTTTTAAAATTTCGCAGTAGCATGCAAAATTTGAGCTAGAGTTATGAAAACTCCCTTTTGATTTTGCTTTGTTTCATGGTTGAGTGAAATGAAAAAATTACCAAATTCGATTCCACACTCTGTTGCCGACCATTACCAGAGGGATGCAAGGGATTTTGCCCGGCGGTTTGATTTTTTGTGGGAAGAATTGCTACACAAGAATGGCAGGATAAAAAGTTTCGTTGATTTATACATGGGATGCGAATGTGCACTCAAGTGTCATATATTTCTTGGGTCACTGACGAGTGATCCTATGGATACCTATAGGATGGTCCGTAAAGCAGGGCATGACATAAAAAAACTTGCACAACTTGCACAAATGGCCAACTTTGTTGAAGATGGGTCGATTTATCAGCAGCTTGAAGACAAACTTGCCCCGTTTTCTGTCTTTATTCGGTACTCACTGGATGCGTGTTCGATATTTTTCACGTCAGAATTTTCCAGTTGGGCCAAATACTCAGCAACAATCGGAAACAACTCTTGGGTTTTAAGCGTACGAGATGACCTGCAACAATTGATGGATGCAGCAGGCCCTGAGTTTTCTGGTGAGTTTGTTTTTGATGTAGGTCATTGGATTAAAATGGAAGATTTCTTGCGTACTGTGGCACCTAAAAAGTATCTAACTTCCAAAAGAAGTTAGACCTTTGCGGTTAACCTGAGACAATGTAAATTATAAAGACACCACTTCGAGCTGAATTTGAACCTCGTGAGCCATGTTCAAGATAACATCCAGCGCGGTTCAATGTCATGGCATTTTTGGAGACACGTTCATGCAAAAACGGCATTTTTTGGCGGCTGGCGCGATCGCCGGCGCATGGCCGACCGTGGCCCCGGCAGCGGCTCAGCGCGCCACAGGGCCGGTGGTGTTGACGTTGGGCGGGCAAGTCGGGCGCAGCAACCGGCCCCCCATGAACGACGCACTCGACCAAATGATGCACAAACACGGCGTGCGTTTTGAACGGGCGTTCACCTTCGATGCCGCGTCGTTGCAGCGCCTGCCTGCCGTGACGATTCAACCCAAAATCGTGTATGACCAGCAAACCCACACCCTGCGCGGCCCCTTGTTGAGCACGGTGTTGGAAGCCGCCGGGGTGGACATGAAAGGCCGCTGGAGTTTGGGCCTGCGGGCGGTGGATGGCTACAACGTGCGCGTCACCCAGCAACAGGTGCGGGAGCTGAACATGATTCTGGCCACGCACCTGGACGGGCAAGCGCTGGCCCTGGGCGGCCTGGGCCCGCAATGGGCGGTGTACGACCCAGCGCTGGTGCCGTGGCTGAAGGACAAAGCGTTGCCCGAGCAATTCGCCCTCAGCCCCTGGGGGCTGTACTACATCGAGGTGGCCGCCGCTTGAGCGGCCCGCACGCCCGCACTCAGACATGCCCGCCCAGCCCGTGATGGCTCCAGGCGAGCAAACACACCAGTTCGGCGACTTGCTGCACGGCGCCCAGGGTGTCGCCCACATAGCCGCCCAAGCGGCGGCGCAGCCAACGCACCGACCCAACGCTGACCAGCCCCACGCCCAGCACGGCCCCGATCACCGAGGCCCCCGCCCCGCCCTGACTCAGCAGCCACAGACTCGGCAACAGCGCCCACACCGCTGCACTCACCAACGCCCCGGCGCTGGGCCGTTGGCTGGCCAGGGGTTGGCTTTTGCTGCCGCTGCCTTCGGGGCGCACATAGTCGAGCCGCGCCATCACCCACAACGGTGCCCAGCGGCTCAACGCATGGCTGGCCACGGCCACGCCGATCAGGGTCGGCCCACTGCCACGTTGCGCCAGTTCCACCCACGCTGCGGCCTTCAAGCCCAGCAGCACGATGAGCCCGATCACCGCGTAAGCGCCGACGCGGGAATCTTTCATCACCGCCAAAGCGTGTTCGGGGGGGAGGTGGCCGCCCAGCGCATCACAGCAATCAGCGAAACCGTCCTCGTGGAACGCTCCGGTGAGCCACAGCGCCGCCCACATCGCCAACCCCACGGCCAAGGGCACGGGCCACAACCCTTGCGCCGCCCACAGCACCGCGCCAAACACCGCGCCGACGATCCAACCCACGGCGGGCAACCAGCGCACGCTGTCCGCCGCTTGTTGAGGCGACCAGCCGACCCACGCTGGCACCGGCAGTCGGGTGAAAAACTGCACGGCGGTCAGCCCGAGCCGAATCTCGTGGAGCAGGCGTTGACGCATCAAGGCGCTTCCGAGCCGTTCGGCCCTTGGTGAAACACCAGATCGGCCACCGCTTGGCCACCGATCAAATGCTGTTGAATGATGCGATCCATGTTGTCGGGGGTGACGTTGTAATACCAGGTGCCATCGGGTTGAACACACATCACCGGGCCGCCTTTGCAAGCGGCAAAGCAACTCACCCGGCTGCGTTTGACGCGCAGCGCACCCTCATTCAGCCCGGCGGCTTTGAATTTGTCGCCCAGGCTGTCGAACAAGGCTTGCGATTCTCCCTGCTGCGTGCAGCGCGGGCCGGTGCAGATCAGCAGATGGCGCGCATAGGGGCCGATGCGCGGCTGGATGACGGGTTCACTCATGCGTCGCTTTCTTCGGTGGCCAGCACGGCGCACAGGTAATCAACCGGCAGGCGGTGGCGCTGCGCCAGTTCGGCCACGTCCGCACCGGCAGCGTGTTCGGCGTGCAGGCCATCCAGCCAACCCAGCAAGCCGGTGGAGAGGGAACGCCCGGCCTTTTCACCCTCGCGGGCTTCAAAGCCTTGGCCGCCTTCGCTGCTCTCATACTTGTTGGCGTAACCACGCGGCGTGACCATGCGCCCCTCGCGCACAAAGGTGCTGCTGTTGCCAATGAGCACCGTGCTCAACATGCCGATGTCCGCCTCGCACATCTTCTCCAGCGTGGTGAACTGGATCTGCTCGCGCCGGCGGTAAGCGCTTTTCACGATCGCCACCGGCGTATCGGCACGGCGGTGGCGCAGGAACAGGCGCTGCGCTTCGACGATCTGGCGTGTGCGCCGCCCGCTTTTCGGGTTGTAGAGCGCGACGACAAAATCGGCGTACGCCACGGCATCCAGACGCCGGGCGATCACTGGCCAGGGTGTCAGCAAGTCCGAGAGTGAGATGGCGCAGAAGTCGTGTGTCAGCGGTGCGCCCACCAAAGCGGCGCAACTGTTGAGCGCCGAAGCACCGGGCACGATCTCGACTTCCACACCGCTGTCGGGTGTCCAGCCGGCTTGAAAAAGCACTTCGTAAGTCGGGCCGGCCATGCCGTACACGCCGGCGTCACCGGAGGAAATCAGCGCCACTTTTTTACCTTGGCGCGCCCGATCCAGCGCTTCGATGGCCCGATCCAGTTCCTCGGTCATGCTCTTGCGGATGACTTCCTTGCCCGCCAGCAGATCGGCCACCAGCTTGATGTAGGTGACATAACCGATGACGGTATCCGCCTCGGCGATGGCGTCGCGGGCGCGGCCCGTCATGTGTTCCACGCTGCCGGGGCCAATGCCGACCAGCATGATCTTGCCCAGCGAAGGGGTGGCGTCCAGCCTCTCAGGCGCATTCATGGGGTTCATCCTCAATCAGAAAATCATGCAAGGGCCGACGCTGGCGCCACTGTTCCTGCTCCAGCATCGGTCGGTCATAAAAAGCGTCCACCGGGCCGATGCACAGCAAGCCCAGCGGCAACGCTCCGGGCGCCAGGCGCAGCAGCGCGGCCACTTCGGTCGGCTCAAACATCGACACCCAGCCCAGCCCCAGGTTCTCGGCCCGGCTGGCGAGCCAGAGGTTTTGCACCGCGCAGGCCACCGAGCACAGCGCCATCTCACGCGGCAGGGTGCGGCGGCCAAACACCGTGCCGTCCTCGGGCGCCAGCACGGCCACCCAGAGTTCGGCGCACTCGCGCACGCCTTCCACCTTCAGGCGCAGGAACTCGGCGGCGCGCTCCCCCAGCGCCTCGGCGGTGCGCTGGCGCTCGGCCTCCACCAGCGCGGCCAGGGCTTCGCGCCGCGCCGGGGCGGTGACGCGCACGAACTGCCAGGGTTGCATCAGCCCGACGGAGGGCGCCAGCATCAGCGCTTGCAGCAGCCGCGCCCGAACTTCCGGCGCGATGTGGCTGCCGGGGCGGAAGTGGCGCACATCGCGCCGCGCCGCCAGAACGGCGTGCAGGCGCAGCCGGTCTTCCGCGCTGAAGTGCGCGCCGGGGCTGGGCACTTGCGCAGGCAACTCGGCCACGGAAACGGTGGCGTTGCGCCCGTCCGCCCCCTTGAAGCGGTGTTTTTCCAGGCGTAGCGCCAGCAGCTCACTCGGGCGCCCCGCAGCCAGCAAGGCAGCGGCCTCGCTTACCGAAGGTGTGCCGGTGTAGCGCCGCACGGTTTCCGACGGGTTGGGCACCGCCACCTGGGCGAGCTGCTCGGGCGGGTAGAACTGCGGCGCCCAGCCTTGCGCAGCGCACAGGGCCAGCAAGCCCACTTCGTCGGACTTCAGGGTGATGCTGGCGACGGCAGCCACGTCCGCCCAATCGGCACCGAGTTGGGCCAGTGCCTGGGCGACGGCTTCGCGCAAGGTGGCTTCGGGCGTGCCTCGGTCGCAGCCGAGGCCAAGGGCGAGACGTGGGCGGAGGTTTCCCCCTCTCCCCAACCCCTTTCCCACAAGGGGAGAGGGGCTTGCAGGCGATGGGCTTTCGCTTGGCACAGGCATGCGCGGGGCCAGAGAGTCAGGCACCACCGACCGCTCCCGGCACAGGCTCCCCTCTCCCCTCGTGGGAGAGGGGTTGGGGGAGAGGGGGCCGATACACCACCAACCGCTCCCGCAAGCGCTCCCAAAGCACCTGCGGAACTTCCGCGTGTGTCACCCACAGCACCGCCGCAAAACGTGCCAAATCCACCTCGTCCAACCGGCTGAAGCGCTGGATGCTGGGCGGCAGCGGCGTGGGGCGTGTCCACCAATGCGGGCTGCCAGCCTCCTGCACGAAGGCCACGGGTTCCTCATTCACCACGGCAGCCGACACCCGGGTGATGTTGAGCTTGGGCGCTTCCACCTGCCAGCCCAGCTCACGGCCCAGGATGTCCACCGGTATCGTGCGGCCCACGTCCGAAGCGGTGGTGAGCACGGGCGCAGCACCCAGCAGTGCGGCCACTTGCTCGGCCATCGCGTTGGCACCGCCCACATGGCCGGAAAGCACGGGGATGGCGTACTGCCCCGCGTCGTCCACGACGGTGACGCCGGGATCCTCGTCCTTGTTTTTCAGGAAAGGTGCGATGAGGCGCACCACCGCGCCCAGCGACACGAAGAACACCAACTGGTCGAACTGCGCGAACAGCGGGCCGATTTCCTCGCGCAGAGCGCCCGAGTAGGCCCGCAGCGGGTTGGGCAGGCCCGTAAACACCGGCGCGAACTTCTCCGACGTACAAATGTGGGTGTGCGGCAACTGCTGCGCCAGCCGCAGCGCCTGCGCCGCCCCGTGTTTGGTGATGGCAACGATGCCAATGCGGGGCAAGCTCATGCGTCGGCCTCCTCAGTCTGGGGTTGCGCCACGGGCGCGGAGGTTTTCTTCAGGCAGCCGCGAATGCGCTCGCCGCGCACCCGATGCGGGTTCTTCACGATCAACAGCGAGAGGTAACTCACCTTCACACCGCGCAGCGCGAGCAGCCCTGCCGGGGTGTTGACCACCTGTTCATCCGGCGCGCCACAGCGTTCGATGAAACGGCTGTGGGCCAGCAGGCCTTGGGCGTCCAGCCAGTCGATCAGCTCACCCAGCAAGGGTTTGACCTTGAGCAGCACCAGGGTGTCGAAGTCTTGCAGCAAGCGTTGCAGGGCGGCCACACCGTAGGCGGCGGGCACCAGAGCGACGGTGTCATCCTGTTCACACAGCGGTTCGGCCTGGGTGGCGCAGGCGGCGGTGAAGGCGTTCACCCCGGCCACCACTTCCACAGGAATGCGCGCATCCAGTTGACGCAGCGTGCGCGCCAGATGGCCGAAAGTGGCGTAGGTGCTGGCGTCGCCTTCCACGAGGAACAGCACATCCTGCCCGGCCAGCAGCTTGGGCAGCACCACTTCGGCAGCGCGCAGCCAGGCGCGGGCGAGTTTTTCGCCGTCGTGCGTCATGGGGAACAGCAGGCTTTGGTGATCGGCAGGCGGGGCCAGCTCGGCGCGCTGCACGATGTCAAAGGCGTAGCTGGGCGTTTTGGTGCTGCGGGCGGGGTAAACCCAGGCCGCGTCGCGGCGCGCCAGCAGCGCCCAGGCGCGGCGGGTGATGAGGCCGGGATCGCCGGGGCCCAGGCTGACGCCGTAGAGCGTGCCTAGGCGAGGCCGTGGTGTGGAGTGTGGGATGTTCATCAACGTGTTGTGTGATGGGTGTTGGGGTTGAGTGGGAGAGCGAGCCCCCTCTCCCCCAGCCCCTCTCCCACAAGGGGAGAGGGGAGCCATGCGGGTCAAACCTGCGCCAGACTCAAAGCCCCTCTCCCCTCGTGGGAGAGGGGTTGGGGAGAGGGGGCTGCCGCGCACAAACCACCCACACCGGGTTCTCCGCCGCCATCCGATGCATGTGCAAGATGGGCTGGCTGCGTGCGGCTTGCAGTTGCAACACATCCCAGCTCGCACCCAGGGCGGCCAGGGTTTGGGTGGCGGTAGCGAGGTTTTCCAGCGTGACGAAGTTCATCACCAACACCCCACCCGGGCGCAACCGCGCCAACACGGTTTCAATCAGCGCGCCCAGCTCGCCGCCAGAACCGCCGATGAACACCGCATCCGGATCCGGCCAGGTGTCCAGATGCTCAGGCGCCTTGCCTTGCACCAGCGTGTGGTTGCTCACGCCAAAAGCACGCTGGTTGCTTTGGGCAATCGCCACATCAGCAGCGTTTTTCTCAATCGCCCAGACGTGCCCTTGCACGCACAGCCGCGCCGCTTCCAGCCCCACCGAGCCGCTGCCCGCGCCGATGTCCCAGACGCGGCTGTCCACGCGCAGTTGCAGGCGAGCCAGCGACACGGCCCGCACTTCCTGCTTGGTGATCAAGCCTTTGTCCGGCTGGCGTTGCTGGTAACAGGCATCGGGCAGGCCGAAAAGCTGCGGCTGCGGGCGTGCCCGGCAGCGCCACAACAGCACCACGTTCGGATCGGCAAACGTCTGGGTGGCGGCATCGGCGGGGCAAAGATCGGCCAGCACGCGCTCATCCGGCGTGAGCAGGCGTTCGGCCACGGCAAGCTGGAAATCCTCGCCCAGCCCTTCGGCCAGCAGCAGCCGGGCGATGCGATCCGGCGTGTTCGCCGGGCTGGTCAGCACCAGCAGCCGGTCATGCGCCCGCAGCGCCTGGGCCAAGGCGTAGAGGCCATGCCCAGGCGGGCTGCCGGGTTGCCATTCGCCCGCATCCGCCGCGTGAACCGAGACGATGCGCGCTTCCTGCCACGCCAGCCCGACGCGGGCGCACGCCAGTTGCAGCGTGGAGAGGTTCGGCAGCACCTTCAGCGCTGACAGGCACAAGCGCGAAGCCAGGTAACTGGCGATGCCGTGGCACAGCGGATCCCCTGTGGCCAGCACCACCACTTTGAGGTCATCGGCACGGGCTTGGCGCACCCAGTCGGGCACATGGCTCAGGGCGCCTGTCAGGTCGTGGGTTTGTGCGCTGGGTTTGAATTCGGCCGCCAGCAGCGCCAGGGTGCGCGTGGCGCCGATCACCACATCGGCGCTGCGCAGCTCGGCCAGCGCCACGGGGGTGAGGCTGGCAATGCCGTCGTCCAGCACACCGAGGATGATGCAGGGGTTCGGGTCGGTCATGGGTGAAGGTTCCAGTTCGGGCTGAAGGCTTCGGCTTGTTTCTGGCCGTCGAAGTCACACACCAGCACTTGCAGGGCGAAGTGCTGGCCGTAGCGTTCGGGGGCGCACAGCGTTTGCACCACACGTTCGGCCAGGGCTTGATGGAAAGCATCCAGCAGACCCAGCGCGCCCATGCGTTCGGCGGCAAAACGCGCGGTGGGCGCGGCGGCGATGGCGGCGCAATCCTCAGCGGGGGCACCCAGGCGGGCGGCGATTTCGGCCAGCAAACCGGTGTCCACCTCGGCGCGGTTGGCGTGGGTGATGGTTTCGCCCTGGGCGATCTTGGTGAGCTTGCCCACCATGCCCGCGATCACCACTTGGCCGATGCCTTGGGTGACCGCTTCGTCCAGCGCGTAGCGCAGGAAGTCGCCCATCTGCACAAAACAGGTGAGCGGCCAGGCGGGGTATTGACGCTGGGCGAACTGCTCGGTGCGCCCGCCGGTGGTGAACACCACCACACCGCGCCCGCCCACGCCCAGCCCCCCACTGCGGCTGATCTGGGCGGCGACTTGCACGCCTTGCACCACACTCGCCCGCCAAGCAGACGTCGAATATGGTTTGACGATGCCCGTGGTGCCCAGGATGGAAATGCCACCCAGGATGCCCAGCCGGGCGTTGTGCGTTTTCTTGGCCATCTCCTCGCCTTGCGGCACGGAGATCGTCACCGCCAGCCCGGCGCGGGCCAGCAGCTCAGGCGCGACTTCGCGCACGTTGGCCTCGATGTTGCGCCGGGGCACCGGGTTGATGGCCGGGCCACCCACGGCCAGCCCCAGCCCTTCGAGCGTGACCATGCCCACACCGGAGCCGCCCAGCAGGTGGACTTCACCGGGGGCGTCGGGCAGCAGGCGCACATCGGCGGTGAGGTGGGCGCCGTCGGTGCAATCCGGATCGTCACCGGCGAACTTCACCACCACGGCGTGGGCGTGCTGGCGCTGCGGGTCGAGTTGCGCGTCTTGCACGGCGAAGCGCACGCGCTGGCCGTTGGGGAGCAGGCTTTCTACTTCGGCGGGGATCTCACCTGTCACCAGGCCCAGGGCGGCAGCGCGGGCGGCGGCGGCGGAACAGGCGCCGGTGGTGAAGCCGGTGCGGGTGCCGCGTTCGGGTGGGGATTTGCTCATGGGGCGCGTGCCCCCTCTCCCCAACCCCTCTCCCACGAGGGGAGAGGGGCTTTGGTGCTTCGCGCAGGTTGCCCGTGTTTGACGGTCACCCTGGGTTGGATGGCTCTGGCCTTGGATGTCCTTGCTTTGGCGGCAAAGTCTCGGCGTACCACCTCCAGGCTCCCCTCTCCCCTCGTGGGAGAGGGGTTGGGGGAGAGGGGGAACCCGGTTGCCATAAACACCTCACCGCCCCCCACGCTGCGCCGCCTCCGCCAACGCCAGCAGGGCATGCAACGCCGCCACCACCAACGTCGAGCCACCCTTGCGCCCCCGGATCACGATCCAGGGCACCTCATCCACCTCAGCCATCAAGTCTTTGGACTCGGCAGCGGAGACAAACCCCACCGGCATCCCCACCACCAGCGCCGGGCGCACGCCTTCTTCGCGGATCAGGCGAACGAGTTCGATGAGCGCCGTCGGCGCGTTGCCGATGCCGACGATGGCACCCTCCAGCAACCCGAGCCGCCAGGCTTTGCGCATGGCTTGCACGGCGCGTGTCGTGTCTTCCGCTTGCGCTGCGGCGATGACATCCGCGTCGCTGATGAACTGATGCGTGCTGGCCCCAAAGTGCGCCAGACGCGGGCGCGACAGGCCCGAGCAGATCATCTCCACATCCGCCACCACCGGCGCGCCGCCGCGTAGCAGGGCGGCGATGCCCGCTTCCACGGCTTGCGGGTGGAAGTCCGTCAGGCCGTTGAACTCGAAATCGGCGTTGGCGTGGATCATGCGGCGCACGATCGGCCACTGCTGCGGCGCGTAGGCGTGCGGGCCGGCTTCGGCATCGATGATGGCAAAGCTGTCGTGCTCAATGGCTTGACCAGCACGGGTGAGCTGCTCGGTGACGGTGTTCACGCTGCTCATGCCGGCACCGCCTCCGCCGGGGCGTGAGCGTGGCCGTGCGTGTGTTCATGCGAATGGCCGTGCCCCAGATCGTGGGCGATCTCGCGGTAACGGCAGCCATCACACGGCATGGCCGCACCTGCGACCCCGGCTTGCAACTGGGTGACACGCTCTTCCATCAAAGCAAAAATTTCCGGCTCGAAGCCGAAGTGCGCGCCGCAGGCAAAACGCACCTGCGGGTATTGCTGGCGCAAGTGCCCGACCTGGCGCTCGATTCGCTGCATCAACGTGCCGGTGTAGAGGTAGTAGGGCAGTACGACGACCTGTTTCATGCCTACCAACACCTGACGCTGCACCACCCGCTCCAGACGCGGGAAGGTGATGCCGGTGAAGGCCAGCTCCACCAGCTCGTGGTCGGTTTCTTCGTGCAGCCAGCGGGCCATCTTGGCCACGTCGCCATTGGCAGCGCGATCGGACGAACCCCGGCCCAGCACGATCACACCCGTGGTCACCGGGTCGGGCACATCCAGCGCGGCCATGGCTTTGCGCAGGCGGCGCTTCAGGATGGCGAGGATGGGGTCACACGCGCCCAGGTGCGGCGCGTAATGGAAAGCCACCCCGGGGCAGTGCGTGCGGGCGTGTTCGATGGCCTCGGGGATTTCCATCTTCACGTGCCCGGCGGCGTTCAAGATGAGCGGCAGCACCAGCACGCGCTGCGCGCCTTGCGCGGCGGCCAGCAAACCATCGTGCAGCGACGGTTCGGCGAATTCGATGAAACACAGCTCGATGCGCCAGCCCGGCTGACGCACGCGCCACTGGCGCACGAACTCGCGGATCTCGTCGTTGCCCGACGCCTCACGCGAGCCGTGGCCGACGATCAGCACTGTGGTGGCGAGGGCCGTCACGGGGGTGGCACAGGAAGAAACACAGGTCGCGGCGGTCATGCGCTGGCCTTTCGGAAACGGTGGGTGAAGCTCGGGTCGTAGAGCTTGGATTTGGCGAGTTCGGGCCAGTGGCGTGAACCCAGCGTCGGGCTGGCGATCACCATCGCTTGGCTGACGATGCCGGCCTCGCGGCAGCGTTGTTTGATGGTGGCCAGGGTGCCGCGCACGATGCGCTCTTCCCCCGGCCAACTCGCTTTGTGAACCACGACGATGGGGGCGTCCTCCGCCCAACCCGCCGCACGCAAACCGGCTTCGACCTTGTGCAGCAGCGTGATGGAGAGGAACAGGCACAGCGTGGTGCGGTGCGCGGCCAGAGCGGCGAGGTCTTCACCTGGCGGCATGGGCGTGCGCCCTTCCACGCGGGTGAAGATGACACTTTGTGTGACTTCGGGCAGGGTGAAACTCTCCACCGCTGCCGCCGCCGAGGCCATGGCCGAGGACACGCCCGGCACCACTTGCACCGGCACGCCCGCCGCATCCAGCGGCTGCACCAGCTCGATGAGCGAGCCGTAAAGCGCCGGGTCACCGGTTTGCAAGCGCACCACCACGGCGTGCTGGCGCGCTTGCTGGATGAGCCAGGCGGTCATTTCGGGCAGGGTCATGTCCTTGCTGTCGGCCACGGCGCAGCCGGGCGGCGCCCAGCGCGTGATGGCCTCGTTCACCAGCGAGCCAGCGAACAAAATCGCCCCAGCGCGCTCAATCAGCGAGCGCCCTTTGACGGTGATCAGCTCCGGATCCCCCGGCCCGGCGCCAACGAACCAGACGGTGCCGGTGTCGTGTTCAACCATGGCAGCGGGCCTCAGGCGTGGGCTTGGGTCAGGCGCTCATCCAGGCAGGCGCGGGCCCAGGCGGGCAGCACCGGCTGGCCTTGCACACCACGCACCAGCAGCAGTGTCACCAGCGGCTCCAGCGCCACCACACTCAGGTAGGAAGCCGTGAAACGCAACCAGTCCGCCAGCGCAAACGTGGTTTCCGATTGCGTCAGCCAGAAGCCCACCATCAGCGTGACACCGGCGTAATAAACGCCGTCCAGCTTGAGGATTTGCGCGGCGCTGACGCTGCGAGCGGCCAGGCGCTCCCCCAGCGTCTTGTGCAGCACGATCAGCGGCAGCATCAGCGACAGGGCGTTCACCCCCAGATGTACGAGGTCTTGCGGCTCGAACACCAGCCCTTGCAAGCCCAGGCCCAGCGCAAAACCGAACAGCGTGGGCAGGAACCCCAGCAGCAGGTAGATGGGCATGGCGCCGATGAAGTGCAGCTCGGACGGCCCCACCGGCAGGTGAAACGCCTGCATGAACAGCGTGAAGAAGGCGGCGGCCAAACCGGTGCGCAGCCACAGCGTGGGGCGGCGCAGCAGCGCGGGGGCTTGGCTGGCCAGCAGCGCCAGGGCGGCCGCGTTGGCGGCCACGATCTTGGTTTGGGCCAGCAGGCCGGGTTCGATGTGCATCTCTCTCTCCTTCGCGCCCCCACCGGGCGCCGTGCGTTGGAACGGTGGAACCAGACGCAAACCGGAAAAGGCGGGAGAGAGGATGAGCAGCAGGAGCCAGGTGCGGCGCGGGCACTTCGAGCGCTTGGGCTGCGGCCAGGGCACGGCGCTTGGCGCATGTGCATGGCCACCGCAGGCGGGGGCGAAACGAACGGGACGGACTTCAGGCTCTGTCGCGCATCCCGTCGCCCTCCGCAACGGCTTGCAGCTTTGCGCTTGCAGGCCGGTCTCCGGGCTCGGCGAGGGGCGGCGGGCCGTTGAGGGCTCACCTGCCGGAGCGCATCCACCTTCCCATGCCGTGCGGCACAGTGGTTGGGGCGGGTGGCCAAGGGGCCGACCGAGCTGATGCGTTCCAGGTCTCTCGCTTACCGTTGCGGGGGCAGCGCCGGGTTTTCACCGGCTTCCCGTTTCACCCTGGGCTGCGCTGAAACAGCGCGGCTTGGGGCACCTGAAGCGGGGCGGAGTGTAGCGGAGAGGGCCGATGTCAGGCTGACGGCCTTGCCGCAGCACGCCACGCATCGCGCAACGCAGCGACGGTGGTCGGGCTTTGCGTCGAAATCCGCACCCACCCCGGCAACCCAAACGAGCGCGCATCCCGCAGCTTGATGCTGGCTTGGCGCAACTGGGCTTGCCGCTCTGTCCAGTCCAACACAGCCTCCATCGGGCGGGCCAGCCAAAAGGGCGTGACGCTGTCTTCATCTTCCTGCATCCACCCCAGTTGGGCGAGTTGGTCGCGCTGCGCTTGGCGCCATTGGCGTAAGGTAGTGCGGCATTCACTCAACCACTGCTGAAGGCTCGGCTCGCACCAAGTCTGAAGCAACCCCACGCCTTCGGCTGACAGCACCCAACTCGGGGCCAGCGCCCGCACTTGCTCCCCCATGAGCATCGGCAGGTGTTCGGGCACCACCAGCCATCCGGCGCGGATGCCCGTCAGCCCCAGCGCTTTGTTGGGCGACAGCATCTGCCAGCACTGCTGTGCCACGTCGGGGGGCACCGGGTCGTGTCCGTACAGCCGCAGCGGTTCATAAGCCCGGTCCAGCACCACGTGTGCGCCGCCTGCGTGGGCGCGGGCCAGCAGTAGAGGCCACAGTTCAGGTGGTAACGTGCCGCCGGTGGGGCTGGCGGGTTCGGTGATCCACACCAGCGCAGGGCCCGGGTGCGAGCGCAGCCCCGCCATCAATTGCTCCGGGGTGCGCCAAGCATGGACGCGCAACCCCAGCATCTGTGCCGCAACGCGGTAATCGGCATAACCCGGTTCGGGCACCCACACCTCGCGCCAGCCTTGGAGATGCGCCGCCAAACTCAAGCGGCGAATCGCCTCGCTGCTGCCCGCCGTGGGCACAATGCGCTCGGCCCCCACGCCCGACCACGCCCCCAGGCACGCCCGCAACGCCCGGTAGCTGGGCTCCGGATAGCAGCAGCGGTTGACCTGACGCAGCACCTGCCAGAGTTCCTCGGGGGCGGGCAGGGGGTTGGCGTTGGTGGAGAAATCGAACCGCACGGGCCCGGCAGCATCGGGCCCGCCATGTTCAGGCCAGGCCACAGCCGGCGCGGCGGAAACGGACAAAGTGGAGAGAGACGAAGGCACGGACATGCCGCGATCTTCGCCCACTTTGTTCACCTCCCCGCCAGCACGATCCCCAAGATGGCGGTTCCGCCAGCCACCCAGCCCACAGCGCGGCCAGCCCAATGCAGCGCTTGGCGATGGTCGTCCGCCTGGGGTGCCCGCCCGTTTTCGTTCAGCGCATAAACACCGTGTTTGCTCAAGCGACACCCCAGCAGCCACGCCATGGCACCCATCGGCCAGCCACCATTGGGAGACGGTGTGCGGCTGGCCTGTTCACGCAGCGTGGCCCAACCGGGCCAGCGGCCTGCTGCGCCGCACAGCAGCAGGGCGGTCAGGCGCGCTGGCAGCCACGACAAACCATCGTCCACCCATGCGGCCCACTTGCCGGCCCACTCCCAGCGCCCGCGATAACCCCACATGGCGTCGGCGGTGTTGGCGAAGCGGTACAGCGCGGCACCGGGCAAACCGGCCACGGCCAGCCAGAACAGCGGGGCGATCACCGAATCGTTGAGGTTTTCGGCCAGGGTTTCGATGGCGGCTTCGCGCACGTCGGTGGCGCTGAGGGGCGTCGTGTCCCGGCTGACCAGGCGGGACAGTTGGGTGCGGCCTTGCGCCAGGGACGCGGCCAGCGCGGTGTCCACCGCCTGGACTTCATCGCGCAGCATGCGCCAAGCCAGCAGTGGTTTGAGCAGCAGACCCAGCAGCGGCACGGTCACCCAAGCGGGCCACGTGGAGAGCAGCCAGCGCTCCAGCCCAGCGGCCACCCCGACCACCAGCGCGGCGCCGATGCCCCAAGCCACCGTGCCCGCCACGAACGCCGACGCCGCTGGCAGGCGCGGCAACCCCGTGCTGAACAGGCCCAACCAACGCCCCATCCACACCACGGGATGCCAGCGGGTGGGTGGTTCGCCGAGCCAGCGGTCGGTGGCTAAGGCGATGAGAATGATCCAAGGGAGATCGGACAGGTCAGTTATCATGTTTTTATTTTGCCAAATGGGAGTGAAAATTCATGGAGAGTAAGTCAGAGGATGCGCCATTTTTCTTTGACACCGGGGGGCTGGTGATATTGATCATCGGGTTATGGTGGGCGGCCAAACCTTTTATCAGCGTCGATTATCACGATGGCCTGTTGTACGCAGCGGACGCATTGCGCCTGTTGCACCCAGATCGGTTTAAGCACGATTTATTCTTTCATTCTAAAACGCAGGGTAATTTTTCGATTTTCCCGTGGTTGTACAGCGGTTTGATCGAATCCTGGGGGCTCAAACCCGCTGCGCTGGGCATGGTGATCATGGCCCGAACCATGTGGGTGGGTGCTTTGCTGCTGTTGGCCCGATCGTTGAGGGGGGGCGTTTTTTATCTTTGGGCGGTTGGGGCCATGCTGCTGCTGCCTGCCGGTTATGACAGCCTGTTGGCATTTCATTACGGAGAAGCCATTCCTACTCCGCGTTGCTGGGCCGAGGCGTTTGGCATGTTGGCTTTGGCGGCGTACCTTCAACAGCGGCATGTGGGGGCTGCGTGTCTTTGGGTGATATCGGCAGCCTTTCACCCTTTGATGGCCTTGCCAGTGGGATTGCTCTTGGTGATGATGCATCGATTCCGATGGGGAATCATCGCCATGGCCTGCGGCCTGTGTTTGGGGGCTGCTTACGGTGGCCTGGTGCCATTTGTGGGAATTTTTCAAAATTTTGATGATACTTGGTGGCAGTTGGTGCGCTCCCGCAATGGATCGGTGCTGATTCAGAACTGGCGCGTGGAATGGTGGTTGAAACCGGTGGTGTTATGGGTTTTGCTGCACCTGATCGCCACCACCGATGCCCGTGAGCCGATCAGAAAACTCGCCAAAGCGTTGGCCATGACCTTGGTGGTGTGCATGGCCTTGTGGTTACTGGCGTGTTGGCAGCGCAACGTATTATTGTGCCAACTGCAACTGTGGCGGGTTTTGTGGTTGGTGCAGTTGCTGGCCCCGGCTTTGTGGATCAGCGGCCTCAAACCTTGGCGTGATTGGGATCGGATCGATGTTGCCCATGTGATGGCCGTGGTCACCGCTTTGCTGGGCAGCATTTGGGTCTTGAATCTTTTGATATGGCCTGCATGGCTCCTGACCTTACCCAGGGTGCGCGAGAAACTCCAACACCCCATGGCGCTTCGTTGGTTGCCCATTGGTTTTGGCGCTTTGTTTTTGCTGATGATTCCGGAAAAATGGGCGATTTTCCGCACCATGTCTCAGCTCCATGCAGTGCGGGATGTCCCTGGGGCCGATGGGGTGGCGGCAGCGTCCGAGTTCTTGATGGCCGCCGTGATCGTGCTGGGCATCGCTCGCTGCATGGTATTGGCCCGGCGGTTCAGCCCCTCTTTGGCCATGGGGGTGGGGTGGGGAAGCGCTGGTTTGGTGCTGGCGTTCAATGCATGGGTCATGTCCCATCAAATTCAGCGGGCCACCGAACCATTACCGGATGTGCAGGCCCTGCAAACGATGATCCCGGAAAAATCGGTGGTGTATTGGAGCCAAGGCCACTATGCCGCGTGGCTTTATTTGCAGCGCAGCAGTTATGCCAGCCATCGCCAGGGTGCTGGGGTGATGTTCTCGCGGGAGTCTGCGGTTTTGCTGGCCGAGCGCTTGGGGCGTTTGCGGGCGATTGGGTTTGAAAATGTCGATCGAGGATGGGTCATTCCGCCGGTATCTTGGGGAGAAGATGTGCCGGAGGGCCCACGCAGTTTGTGTGCCGATTCTGCGCTGGATTTTGTGATCGTGCCGGAAGAGCTGCCGGATGCGGATGCGATCGTGCCTTCCACCGTCTCGAAAGAATTTACCGCCTTATCGGTTTTTCGGTGCAAGCCGGCAGCCTGAAACTCACCCCATCAACTGGGTCAACCATTCCGCAAACGCTTGGCACTCCCAGCGCTCTATCGCGCCTGGGGCCCAGCAAAGGTAATGTCGGTTCGGCGTGGTGACGCTGAGGGGCGACAGTTTCACCAAACGCCCCGATGCGATCCACGCCGCCCCCAGCCGCTGGCGCAGCAACACCACACCCAGGCCACTGGCAGCGGCGTCGTAGGCCAGGCCCAGGTCGTTGAACTGAGCGCCCAACTGGGGTTCGGCCAAACGCACCCCGCAGTGCTGAAACCACGGCGACCACGGCTCCAACGGGCTGCGCACCAACCGCAAGCCCGCCAGCTCGGCGCGGGTACACAGCCCCGCAAAGGGGCCGAACTCATGCAGAAAACCCGGGCTGCACGCGGGGGTCACCGCATCGGTGAGCAGCAGGCGATGCTCGCAATCGCTGTAACCGCCTGGGCCGAAACGCACCTCCAAATCCGCCGGCTCGGCCTTCACATCCAGCAGCGGGATGGAAACTTGGAACACCAAATCAATGTCCGGATAGGCGTTGCGAAACAGCGCCAGGTGCGGCATCACCAACTCCCGGCAAAACGTGGGCGTGACGGCCACCCGCAAGCGCGTCGGGCGCGGTGTGGCGGTGCTGCCGCCGCGTCCGGGGGCCATGTGTTGCAGGGCGTCCAGGGCGGTGCGTACATGCGCGAGGTAGGCCGCGCCGTCGGCAGTGAGGGTGAAATCACTGCGCGCAAACAGTTTGAATCCCAGGTGATCTTCCAACTGCCGCAACCGGTGGCTGACCGCGCTCACCGTGACACACAGCGCTTCACTCGCCTTGCTGACGCTGCGCAGCCGGGCCACGGCCTCAAACGTTATCAAGCACTGGATGGGGGGAATGTGGGGGTACATCGTGAAATTAACCCATGACCGTTGTGGGAAGATGGCAGGGCAATAACTTCGTTGTTATTTTTGTTGATGGAGAACGATGCTCAAAAAAACAAAGGGGATCAAAGCGACGGTTAGCAAAGTTAACACACCATCCGCAGCCAGTGTGATGGGGGTCAGTGGTGCTTTTAAAGCGTTTTCTAGCGATGATGGTTTGGCGGAAATGGAAATGGTTTGATTTTTGTTGAGTTTGTATTTGTTTGTGGCTGGGTTGATTATATTGTTCGATGTGTATCTTTTCCCGGTGACAGTGAGTTCCAGGCGCATGATTTTTCCCATGAGAACCCTGAAACCCAATGACGAAGCCAGATCAAATTCATGATCTGATAAGGTGTCCATGGTTGTCATTTCCACTGTGCCATGGAGTTCGTTTTTTTCATTGACAAAGAAATCCCCAAACCGGGTGATGATTTTTTGGGAGAGGGTGGATTGCGTGAGGCTCAGAATGGTGGCCGGCGCTTCCATGATGTAATGAAACTCTCGCCCCAGAAAAACGATATTTTTTCCATCGGTGGACAGGAGAATTTCGGATACCTCTTCCTGGTATCTGTAGTCTTCATAGAGCGCTTTGGTCGTGCATCCTGGTAATATGAGCGAAAACAGTGCTAATTGAATGAGTGAGCGTTTTCTAGCGTTCATGGTGTGTCGTCTATCCAACCTGTGACTGATGCGCCCGGCAGTACTGGAAACCGCCAAATCGCCCTTCTTGATTCCAGCAAAATTTGCCTTCATCAAAACTGATTCTTTCACCACATGCAACGCACACCAGCTTGCGGCCTGAGGTGAGTTCAGGCTTCGGCTTCGCTCAGCCCTCTTTCCCCGCCACCCCCGCACTCTCAAAACTCGCCATCTCATTCAAAAACGCCGCCGCCGCCTTCACCAATGGCCAGGCCAACACCGCGCCGGTGCCTTCGCCCAAACGCAAATCCAGCGCCAAGAGCGGCTCGCCGCCCACGGCTTGCAGCATCGCCGCATGGCCGGCTTCGGCGGAACGGTGCGCAAACACGCAGTAATCCAGCACCGCTGGCGCGATGTGTCGCGCCGCCAGCAAGGCACTGCTGGCGATGAAACCGTCCACCAACACCACCATGCGCCGCTCGGCTGCACCCAGCATGGCGCCGGCCATCATGGCGATTTCAAACCCGCCATATTCGCGCAGCGCCTCAACGCCATCGGTGAGGGCGCCGGTGCGCGCCGCCGCACGGGCCAGCACCTCGCGTTTGCGCGCCAGGCCGGCATCGTCCACGCCGGTGCCTCGGCCCACGGCCACGTCCAGCGGCACGCCGGCCAGTTTGTGCAACAACAGGCTGGCGGCGGAGGTGTTGGCAATGCCCATCTCGCCAAACGCCACCACGTTGCAGCCGTCTTCAGCCGCTTGGTGCATCAAGGCTCGGCCTTGCGCCAAGGCCGCGTCGCACTGGGCGGCGGTCATCGCGGGTTGCTCGGCGCTGTTGGCCGTGCCGGGGGCCACTTTGGCGTGAATCAGGCCGGGGGCGTTGGCAAAGTCGTGGTTCACACCGGCGTCCACCACGCGCACGCTCATGCCCACGGCACGCGCCAGGGCGTTCACCGCCGCGCCGCCAGCCAGGAAGTTCATCACCATTTGCCAGCTCACATCTTGCGGGTAGGCGCTCACGCCTTCGTGCGCGATGCCGTGATCGCCCGCGAACACGTACACACGCGGATCCCGCAACGCAGGCGACAAGGTGTTTTGCACCAACCCTAAACGCAACGCCACCGTTTCAAGCTGGCCCAGCGCGCCCAACGGCTTGGTTTTGGTGTCGATCTTGTGACGCAGGCGGGCGGCCAATTCGGCCTGAGCGGCGGTGTGCAGGGACGTGATTTCAGGAATGAAAGCCATGGTCAAAACTCCAGACCGCGCTGGGCGCGGATGCCTTGTTTGAAGGCGTGTTTGGTCACTTTGATGTCGGACACGGTGTGCGCCAGCTCGACCAGCTCGGCTGGCGCCCCGCGTCCGGTGATGACAACGTGTTGCATCAGCGGTCGGGCCATCACATCGGCCAGCACCGTGGCGGTGTCGAGGTAGCCGTGGGCCAGCACGATGTTGAGTTCGTCCAGCAGCACCAAGCCCACATCGTCGCGGCGCAGCAGGGCGCGGGCCTGTTCCCAGCCGGCTTGGGCACGTTCGATGTCCCGCGCGCGGTTCTGGGTGTTCCAGGTGAAGCCTTCGCCGCAAACGTGGTATTCGACTTCGTCGGGAAAACGGCGGAAGAACTGTTCTTCCCCCGTGGGTGTGGCGCCTTTGATGAACTGCACCACGCCGGCTTTCATGCCGTGGCCCAGGGTGCGCGCCACCATGCCAAAGCCTGAGCTGCTCTTGCCCTTGCCGGGGCCGGTGAGCACCAGCAACACGCCGGTGTCTTCGGTGGCAGCGGCGATGCGAGCATCCACAGCGGCTTTGATGCGCTGCATCTTGTCGCGGTGGCGCTGTTCGATGTCGTCGATTTCATCAGGGGTCATGGGGACTCTCCAACAGCCATCAGGCGGGCAGCCACCACACGCGGCCATCGGCGCTGTGGTGGCGCAAGGGGTGGCCGAAAGCGGTGCTCAGGGCTTCTTCCGTCATCACTGCCGCGACGGGGCCGGCCAGCGTCAGCCCATCCGGGTGCAGCAGCAGGGCATGGGTGGCCACGCGCTGCGCCAAACTCAGGTCATGCACCGACATCAACAGCGCCCGGCGTCGCACCCGGCATTCGGTTGCCAACAGAATGAGCATGCGCGCTTGCTGGGCCAGATCGAGGTGGGCCAGTGGTTCGTCGAGCAGGGCCAGGGGCGGGTCTTGCGTCAGCAGCGTGGCCAGGGCGACGCGGGCGCGCTCGCCGCCGGACAGCGTACACACGTCCCGCTGCGCCAGATGCGCCAGGCCGACGCGCTCCAGCGCCACATGGGCCAGCGCATCGTCGGTCACGCCTTCCCAATGCCAGCGGGACAGGTGCGGGTGCCGGCCCTGCAACACGACATCCAACACTGGCGTGGCAAACGCATCGTGAACCGTTTGCGGCGCGTAGCCGCGCAGGCACGCCAGTTCGGCCAAAGACCAGTCGGCCAAAGCCACCCCGGCAATGCGCACTTCACCCGCCGCCGGGGGGCGTGCGCCGGCCAGGGTGTTCAGTAACTGGGTTTTGCCCACGCCATTGGGGCCCAGCACACACCAAAACTCCCCCGGTCGTACCGACAAGGACAGATCCCGCACCAACACCCGGCCCGCTTCGCCTTGACCGACGCGCACCTGCAAATCCCGCGTTTCCAGCAGAGGCGACAGGCTCGGCGCCTGCGGGCGTGGCACGCTGCCCGCCAGCCAATACCGCAGGCGTTGGGCCAAGCTCATGCGCGGCTCCGGGCGCGTTGGGTCAACAGTGCGATGAACGTCGGCGCACCCACCAGCGCGGTGATGGCGCCCACCGGCAACTGAACCGGGGCCAGGAGGGTGCGTGCCAGCGTGTCCGCCGCGAGCAGGAACAGGCCGCCTGTCAGGGCGCAGGCCGGCAGAAGGAGGCGCTGATCGTTGCCCAGGGCCAAGCGCAGCGCGTGCGGCACCACCAGGCCGACGAACCCCACCGTGCCCGCCGTGGCCACGGCCAGCGACGCCGCTGCCGAAGCCGCCAGAAACAACATCGCCCGCACCCCGGCCACCGGCACGCCCAGCATTTGCGCCGGGCCCGGGCCGCGCAGCAACAGGTTCAATTCGCGCCCGAAGGGCCACAGCAGCAGGCACAGCAGCGGCGCGGCGATCAAAGCCGGCCACGGCGAGACGCTGCCGGACAAGTCGCCCAGCATCCAGAACAACATACCGCGCAGCCGTTCCGCTGGGCTCAGGGTGAGGATCAAACTGATGCCGGCGCCGCACAACGCCGAGAGCATCACCCCGGTGAGCAGCAGGCGCGGGGAGCTGTCTTGGCTGCTGACGGCGTCCAGCCGCCCCAGGTCATGCCGGGCCAGGCCAAACACCAGCAGCACCGCGCCCAGGGCCCCGAGGAAGGCGCCCGCGTGAATCGCCAACAACCCGCCGCCCAGGGCGATGACACTCAACGCCCCCAGCGCCGACCCCCCCGACAGGCCCAGCACATACGGGTCGGCCAACGGGTTGCGCAGCAAAATTTGCATCAACGCGCCGGCCAAGGCCAGCAGCGCACCCGTGCCAACGGCGGCCAGCGCACGCGGTAAACGCAGGGTGTGGAGGATGTCGGCGCCCAGGCTGTCATCGGGCCAGAGCAGCAGACGGGGCACGTCGGCCAGCGCCGGTTCAGCACTGCCGCAACCCAGCGCGATGGCCAGGGTGAGCAGCAGCCCACCCGCCAACAGGGGCAGCACCCAGGGGCGCCGCTGGGTCGCTCGAAGGGGAACGGACACGGTTTCAGTGTTCACACAAACCTTTTGTGAGCGAAAACAGGTCAGGGCGTGGTGGCGTCGGCCACCGCCGTGGCCTGGGTTTGGGGCGCGGCGCTGTCGAGACGGAAATGAATCGCCACCGTCACCACGCCCGGCACGGCTTGCCCGTCGCGCAGGGCCGGCGTGAAGCGCCAGGATTTGACAGCATCACGCGCCGTCTGATCCAACACCATGTGGCCCGTGCGCCGCGCCCAACGCACCGCGAGGACGTGCCCCCGCTCGTCCAGCTCCACCGTCAGGCCGACGGTGCCTTCCAACCCGTCTTCGCGGGCGGTGGGGGGGTAACTGGGCAAACGGTTGTCGGGCAGACCGCGTGGGCTGCGGGTTTCACCCCCTCGGGCGCCCACTGGCGCGCTGGGCAAGTGGGGGGGGTTGGGAGAAAGCGCCGCGTGGTGAGCCGCGTCGGCGGCCCCCAGGCCGGGTACGCTGGGCGGCTCCAAGCTGGGCAGCGGCGGTGTGGGGGCCGCTGCACCCGCGTGGGTCGGCAGGCGGGCGAAGGTGGTTTCCGCTCGCACCCCGGGGGCTTCCACCGCCGAGGCCGCCACCGCCGCCAGGGGCAAGGGTTCGGGCCGTTCGGGGCGGCGTTCGGGCAGAGCCGGCGCGGGCGGCGTCGGGGTGAGGCTGGGCGCGGGTGGCGCAGGGGGCGTCAGCACATACAGCACGGCCTGCGTCGAAGTCGGCGGGGGGGCCGCCATCCGGGCTGCGGGTTGGGGTGTCCCACTGGCGGCTTGCCAAGCCAGGGCCAGCACCGCGCCGTGAGCCAGGAGCACGCCCAGCCCGGCCACCCAGCGTTCAGGCGAACCTGTCGAGGTGGTGTGCGGGCCGAGTGAGAAGAGCATGGCGCGGCGTGGTCAAGCGGGTTAGAGCGCGGGCGTCCAGCGCAGGGTGATTTGCGCTTGGCGGCCCGGCGTGGTGTAACCCATGACTTGGGTGTAATCCTTGTCCGTCACGTTGTTGATGCGGCCTTCCAGCGCCCAGTCTGGGGTGATTTGCCAGCTCCCGAACAGCGCGAACAGCGTGTAACCCCCCATGCGCGAGCTGGCGGTTTCCGTGGTCGAGTCGAAGCGGTGGCCGACGTAACTCACGTCCGTGCCCAAGCTGAACGAACCGAGCGTGTGCGTCAGATGCAAACCTGCGAACTGTCGGGCACGGCGTTGCAGCAAGAAATCCGTATCAGCGTTTTCGGGCCGCTGCACCGTCAGGTTGAATCGGGCGCGTGTGGCGCTGCCCAACGGGCCGCCAGCGCTCAAATTCACCCCTTGGTTGCGTGCTTCACCGACGTTGACCGGCATCCAATTCCCCGAGGGCTGGGCTTGCCAAGCAATCAAGTTGGTGATGTTCGACCGAAACAGCGTGGCGCCCAGATCAAGCCCGCCCAACTTCCAATCGCTGCCCCATTCGACGTTGCGGGCCTTCTCCGGCTGCAAACTCGGATTGCCGCCCCAGGGGTAATACAGATCGTTGAATGTCGGCGCTTTGAACGCGGTGCCCAGGGCAGCCCGCAGGCGCCACGAGGGCATCACCTGCCAAGCGGCGGCCAACTGGCCGGTGGTGTGGGCATCGAATTGCGAGTTGTCGTCGCGGCGCACGTCGGCTTGCAGGCTCAGATCGCCATAGTTCGCTCGCCAACCGAGCATCACGGCCCGGATGTGGCGATCGGTGGCGCTGTAGTCGGTGGTGCTGTCCACCGACTGCTTGAGCCATTCCAGCCCCGCGATGAGCTGGTGCGAGTCACCCACGTTCAGGCGGTTGATCCAACTGGCTTGATCCTGCACCGTGTCGAACTTCGAGACGCTGGCCGTGTGGTTGCTGGAGCGATCCCAAGCCCGTGCGATGCGCAGCTCCGAATTCAACCCGGCCACCAGCGGCCCACGCCAGTGGGCGGCCACCGTCTGCGCACGGGAGTGGATGACGTCATCGGCGTCACTGCGGCTGTCGTAGTGGTGTTCGCCCAGACTGCTGAACACCTGCACGCCCACTTGGTGCCCGCCGCCCAGATGTTGGGTCAGTTTGAGGCTGCCACTGGTGCTGTCAAAACCATCTTGATCGGGGTTGTGGCCCCGAGCATCGGCGGTGGTGGCATCGATGCTGTCGGTGTGCAGGCGGCTGGCACCCACCGCGATGTCGGTGTTCCCGTGGCGGGCAGCGTAGCTGGCGCTGGCTTGGCGTGTGCCTTGGCTGCCGGTGGTCAGGGCCACACTCACCCCGGGTGAGCGCTGGGCGCTCTTCGTGAAAATTTGGATCACACCGCCGATGGCGTCCGAGCCATAGAGGCTGCTGGCACTGCCTGGCAGCACTTCAATGCGCTCGATCAGGGACAGTGGCAGCGCTTCCAGCGTCGGTTGGCCGTTGGTGGCCGAACCGAGGCGCACCCCATCGACCAACAGCACCGTGTGGTTGGCATTGCTGCCCCGAATGAACACGCTGCTGGTGGTGCCCATGCCGCCGGTGCTGGTGGACTCGACCAGGCCAAAACTCCGCAGTACATCGGACACCGTGCTGACACCGGCTTGGCGGATGTCCTGCGCGGTGATCACTTGCACGGGGCGCACGGCGGCGGTCACTGCTTGCGGGCTGCGGCTGGCGGTGACGACGTAGTCGGTGGAATCGGTGGAGGTTTGGGCCAGGGCGAACGCCGGTGCGTTCAACAACAAGACCAGCGCCAAGCGCGGGCGCTTCGAGGAGAAAACAGACATGGGGACAACAAGCATCGATCGGTGCGGTGCCTGCTTCCCCGCAGGCAACTGCTCAACGGTGCGCCCTTCAGCGGAAGGCGACACACCCCGTTGTTGGCCGGTATCCGGGCTGGCGGGGCACTTCGTGCGGCCTTCCCGCAGGCATCACGCCCACAGTGACCGAAGAGGCACGAAGGAGAAAACCGCAAGGTTTTCAACCGCTGACCGTTGCGGGGGCAGCGCAGGCTGGGCGGACTCCGGTGGAGTGAACCTTCCTGCTTCCCGTTTACCCCAAGCCCTGACGATGCAGAGGCCCAGGCACCAACGGCCCGCATGGTAGCACCTGGGTTTTCACGCAGGCTGACAGGCCCCTACGCTCGGCAGCGTGTGCAAATACCGGGTGAACCACGCCACCACCGCGTCTTCGGTGCAATGCTGCTGCACAAAACGCAAACCATTGGCGCCCAAGCGTTGGGCCAATGCGGGTTGGTTCCACAGCCGTTCGATGGCTTGGGCCATGTGGACATCGTCCTCCGGCGGACACAACAAAGCGGTGTAGTTGCGCTGTGCGTAGTCGTGCAGCCCCACCGAGTCGGTACACACCATCGCTTTGCTGTGGTGCATCGCCGACACCGCCGTGACATGGCCGCAAGGCACCTGCGCATGGGCCAGCGGCAGCACCATGAAGCGGCTTTGGCGCAAGATGCGCTGGGCTTCGGCCAGTGGAATGTGGGTGCGAAGGGTGACGTTGGCAGGGATTTCCAGCCCAGCGACGTTTTCCGGGTTGACCACAGCCGTCAGCGGGATGTGGGGCAACCGTTTCATGGCGCGGAACAGCGTCGCGTAATCCCGCCCTTGGCTGCCCAGCGCACAGATGTACGGGGGCGCTGCCGGCGAGGGGTCGGCGGCGGGGGCCTCCTGGGGCGGACGCACGCCCCAAGGCAGCATCTCAAAACGCTCCGCAGGCAGGTGCAGGTGTTGCGCGTACAAAGACTTTTCGAGGGTGGAGAACACCACGTAGCGGTGCGCCCGGGGCAACATCCAGCGGGCCAAGCGGCGCTGCCAGCCTTGAGGCAGGTGGGTGTAATTGAAGGAGTACACCAAGATGGGTACATGTCGGCACAGCAGCGCCGAGGCCAAGCACAGGTAAGTTCCGATGCGCGGCCCGTGCGCCACCAGCAATGCGTTGCCTTGCGGCACTTGCCGGGCATGCCACGCTGCCCGGAACGCCGCCACCAAACCGCGCAGCGCGGCGGGCCGCACCGCCTGCCCCAGCAAGCTGTGATGCACCCATTGGAAATGCCGACTCTCGAAACGCCGTGCCAACCAGTTCCAATGTGGATCCAGCTCACTGACGTTGATCACAGTCCTCACGCTCTCGGTCAACCTTCATTCTCCAGGGGGCAGCCCGGCGCGATCCTAGCTCAATGGCGTCGGAAAAAACTCTTGATCGACATCAGGCGCTGTCCCAACCGGCTACCGAGTTCGGTCGAGTCGCGGGGGGTTTGCGGTGTTGACTCCACCACTTGCTGGGTTTTGAGTGCTGCCGGCGTTGCTCGAAAGTGGGCGGCCTGCTTTTGCGCTGAGTTGATGTACATCAGCAGAACCCCCGGCTTAACAGGCCGAAACAGCACACGAAACACCCGTGCCGTGTTGATGAGATTGACCACTGCGCCACTGTCCGCCATGTCCGAAATGACAATCGAAACCACGTGAGGGTGCTCGCGTTTCAGCAAGTGCAAGAAACCGACGTTCGATGCGTTAGCTCCATCGACCGCCACCACCACCACGGAAACCTCGTGGTCATGCATCAGTTCCAGCGCGTCTTCTGGCGTGGTGGCGCTGAGGGTGCGCACATCGGTGTAGCCTTCGGCGATGAAAACTTGGTAAGCCTCCAGCGCGTGTTCGATGAACAGCACCCGCGTCCCTTCCACCAAAGTGGCGGGCGATTTGAGCGACAACGGTTGTGAGGCCGATGGCAGCTCAATCGGTTCGGCTGACGCCGTCACAGCGTGGGACGGTGTGGCCGCCGCCATGTCTGACTGGGCCAAGGCCACTCCCGCATCGACCGCTTTGGCCAAGGTGGCTTGCAGTTCCTCGTTCATCCAAGGTTTTTGGAGGTAACGAAACACCTCGCCATCGTTGATGGACGCGATGATGGCCGACAGATCCGAGTAGCCGGTCAGCAGCAGGCGCACCGTGTGCGGTGAAATGGCTTTGGCTTGGCGCAAGACCTCAATGCCTTCGATTTCGGGCATGCGCTGATCGCTGACCAAAACGTGGAAATGTTGTTGGCGCAGCAGCGCCAAGGCTTCATGGCCATCGGTGGTCACGGTCACGTCGTAGATCGGACGAAACAAGGCTTGCATCGCCCGCAGGATGCGCTCTTCGTCATCGACGAACAGCACCTTCGGGCGCACAGGAGGAGCGTTTTGATTGACGGCCGCTGCGGCTCGCTTCAAGCGAGCCAGTTCGACCACGCTCAACACCGGTTTCATGAGGGCTCCTTCGGCTCAGACTGCAACACCGAATCCACATGTTCGGCCTTCATGCGGGAGGGCAGGTAAACCGAGAATTTGCTGCCTACACCCACTGTCGATGCAACATCAATGCGTCCGCCGTGATCGTGGACGATGCGTTGGGCGATGGACAGCCCTAAACCGGTGCCCTCGCCCACTTTTTTGGTGGTGAAGAACGGGTCGAAGATGCGCGGCAGCACGTTGGCAGGGATGCCGCTGCCGTTGTCCGACACCTCAATCACCACGCCATTGCGCACGGCTCGCGTGGCGATGCTGACCTGTCCACCTTGGTCGGCGGTGGCGTGGCAGGCATTGGTGATGAGGTTCAGCAGCACTTGGTTGATCTGCGAGGGCGCACATTGAACCAACGGCACTTCGCCCAGCGCAGTGCGGATGTCCCGGTGCTTGACCAAGTTGCGGGCAATTTTGAGGGTGCTCTTGACGCCGTCATTGACGTTGAAGTCCATCACCTTGGCGCGATCCAAGCGGCTGAAGTCCTTCAGGTTGATCACCATGTCGCGGATCTGCTCGATGCCGTGCAAGCCATCGCTGAGCAGGTTGCGCATCTCGTCGATGGCTTCGCTGTCCTCGAAAGCGGAGGTGATTTCCTGGACTTGCGCAAACTGTGCTTCCAGCGCAGCTTGTTCGGCCTCCTCGCTGTGAACCAAACGCATCAGTTCGGCGGTTTCATGCACCAACAGCTCCACGTCGGCCATGCGCGTGTGGGCCACTTGCAAGCTGCTGTTGATGTACGCCAGTGGGGTGTTGATTTCGTGCGCAATGCCCGCAACCATTTGACCCAGCGAAGCCATTTTTTCGGATTGCACCAACTGCGCCTGAGACTCTTTGAGGTGAGCGACAGCGTCCGTCAACTCTTGGGTTCGAGCCTGGACGTGCTCCTCCAGCGTTTCATTGGTGCGGGCCAGCGAAGCATTGGCCGCATTGAGCGCCCGGTGGCTCACCGCCAAACGCCAGCCCAGCGCCCCCAGGCCCAGCAACAGCAAAGCGGCATAACCCGCCAAGATGCTGCGCCAGAGCTGACGCGCTTGTTCTTCCTGTGCAAAGACATGCTCGAAAGAGCGGGTCAATTGATCCAAGCTGGCCAACGTGGGCGCCTGCTCCATGGCACCCAGAACGCGAGCTTCTTTGCCCTTTTGATCCAAAACGACACGCGCATGCTCGGTCACCAACCGAGTGGCTTCGCCCAAAGCGTCGGCGTTTTGGGTTGCCGGGGTCAGTGCCTCCAACAACGTGAGCAAGGCCGTGCGTTGGGCTTCGTCCGGTGCCAGGTGGTAGCGAAACATCAAGGCCACCAGCTCATGCGCTTGATCGAGCACTGCGGTGGCTTTGGCAGCATAGGCGGGCTCGCGCAAAGTCATCACAGCCAGCGGCAAGTAGCGCAGCGAGTTTCGCAGCAGGGCGTTTTCGGTTTTGAAATGCTCCACCTGATCCAGTTTGATTTGGAAGGCCGCTGCGATGTGGGTCATCGGCTCGGTCAACGCGGCTTGGCCGCTTTCCTGGACGTCGGTGTGCAGGCGCTGCTGGGCCGTCAGGATCGATTGGCGCAGCGCAGTCAGCGCGTCGTAGTTTTTATCGATGTCGTTGCGGGCACGCAGAACGTTTTGGCCCAACTCGGCATCGTATTGGCGCAGCTCACGCAGCGTGGCGTTGACGCGCATTTGCAGCCCGTGATCCCCCGTTTGGGTCTTCCAGACCAGCCCGGCCAGTCCCCCCAGCAAAGCGGCGGCTGCGACAGCCACAGCGGTGGCTTTCATCCACGATTTCATGGGCGAGTCTCCAACTTTTCGCCCGTCAATGAGCGCAGGAATTGCACGATGAGTTGTTTGTCTTCCGCTGGAGCGGGGCGGCCCAGTTGGTTGAGGAACATCACGTCCACCGCTTTGTCCAGCGTGGTCACGGAGCCGTCGTGGAAATAGGGCGCGGTCAGCTCGACGTTGCGCAACGAGGGCACCTTGAAAACGTACTTGTCGGTTTCCAGCTTGGTCACGTTGTAGCGACCCAAATCGGCGGCTGTGGGGTTGCCTCGTTGCCCGAAGTAATTGTTGAACACCCCGAATTTCTGGAACATGTTGCCCCCGACGGCCACGCCTTGGTGGCACGCCACGCAACCGTACTGCTTAAAGAGCTGGTAACCCTTTTTCTCGTCGGCGCTGATTGCATTGGGTTCACCGAGCAAATAGCGATCAAATCGAGAGGGTGTTAACAAAGATCGCTCGTACGTGGCAATGGCGTCCCGGATCGTGGTGGCTTGCAAGCCCGCTGGATAAACGGCCTTGAAGTCATTGACCAAACCTGTGTCGTTACCCAGCTTGGTGACAATTTCCGGCCAGGTGTGGTCGAACTCTTTCGGGTTGTGGACGACACCGTCCATCTGTTCGAGCAAGCCGTCCGCACGGCCATCCCAGAACTGTTTGAAGTGCAGCGCAGCGTTGAACACCGACGGGGCGTTGATGCCGCCCAGTTGTTGGCGGATGCCGGTTGAGCGTGCGGCCCCGTCGGCACCGCCTTTGCCCGGCTGATGGCAGGACACACACGCCACCGTTCCATCGCGGGACAGGCGCGGATCCATGAACATGCGCTCACCCAAGCGCACCTTGCGTTCATCCAGATTGAGTGATTTCACACTGGGCAAGGGCTTGATGGGCTCGTCCAGCAAAGGTTGCGGGGCCGAGACGCCCCCGGGCAGCTGTGCCCCAGCCACCACCGAGAAACCCAACAGCCACCCCGCAACATGGATCTGACCCCGGGTGCGTTGATTCGACAACGACAACATGAAACGCCTTTCCGCAAACATTTCTCTCGGTTGACTGTGACATGACATGCAATGTCTCCCTAGACGAAGATCAAGACTTGCGTGCATGGCACGGGCAAGGGGCAAAGTCTCTGGACAATCGCACGGCATGAAAAAGACTGTTTCTTCCCTGTCCGGCGCCTTGATGGTGCAGGGCACGACTTCCGATGCGGGCAAATCCACCCTGGTCGCGGGGCTGGCGCGGGTGCTGGCCCGTCAAGGGGTGCGTGTGGCGCCTTTCAAACCCCAAAACATGGCGCTCAACAGCGCTGTCACTGCCGATGGGGGGGAAATTGGCCGCGCTCAAGCCCTGCAAGCCCTGGCCGCCCGCGTGGTGCCCACCGTGGACATGAACCCCGTGCTGCTCAAACCCAGCAGCGATGTGGGCGCCCAAGTCATCATCCACGGCCAGGCGCGCACGGACATGGATGCCCGGGCCTATCACGCCTACAAACCCATCGCGTTCGAAGCGGTGCGGGCGTCGTTCGAGCGCCTGCGGGCGGCGTATGACGTGGTGTTGGTCGAGGGCGCGGGCAGCCCGGCGGAAATCAACCTGCGCGACCGGGACATTGCCAATATGGGTTTTGCGCTGCCCTACCGCGTGCCCGTCGCCCTGGTGGCCGACATCGACCGGGGCGGCGTATTTGCCCACCTGACCGGCACCTTGGCCTGCCTGGCGCCCGAGGAGCAGGCGTTGGTGTGCGGGTTCATCATCAACCGGTTCCGGGGGGATGTTGGCCTGCTGATGCCGGGCGTGGATTGGCTGAGTGAGCGCACCCACAAACCCACGTTCGGCGTATTGCCCTACCTCCACGGCCTGCACCTGGATGCCGAAGACGCCGTGGACATCGCCCAAACCGCGCCCGCAGCAGGTGGCCCGCGCTTGCGGGTGGCGGTGCTGGTGTGGCCGCGCATTTCGAATCACACCGATTTGGATGCCTTGCGCGCCCATCCCCAGGTGGATTTGCATTACGTGGGCCCAGGGCAAGCGGTGCCGGCGTGTGATCTGGTGATCCTGCCGGGCAGCAAAGCGGTGCAAGCCGATTTGCGTTTCCTGCGGGAACAGGGCTGGGACGGCGCCCTGGCGCGCCATCTGCGCTACGGCGGCAAGGTGCTGGGGTTGTGTGGCGGCATGCAGATGCTCGGCCAAGCGCTGCACGATCCGCTGGGTTTGGAAGGCGGCGGCAGCAGTGCCGGGCTGGGGTGGTTGGCGTTCGAAACCACACTGGCGGCGCACAAACAATTGCGGCAAGTGCAAGGGGTGCTGGCCGCTGCGGTGCTCGATGCACGGGCGCCGACCGAAGCGCCCAGCGCCGTGGCTTTGCAGGGCTACGAAATTCACATGGGCGTGAGCCACGGCCCGGCCCTGCAACGCCCCGCCGTGTGGCTGCGCGACGAGGCAAGCGGCGCGTTACGGCCCGATGGCGCGGTGTCGGACGACGGCCAAATCCTGGCCACCTACGTGCATGGGCTGTTCGATCATCCGGAGGCACAGGCGGCGCTGCTGCGATGGGCAGGAGCGGGGGCGACGGTATCCAGAATCGATCTGGGGGCGCTGCGGGAAGCCAGTTTGGAGCGCCTGGCCGACAGCGTCGAGGCGGCGTTGGACTTGCCCGCGCTGTGGCGTCAAGCCGGGCTGGGTTAGGCGCCTCAGGAGCCGTTGAGCTTGAGCAGGCTGACCACCACGCGGGCGGTCGATTGCTCGGTTTCGATGAAGCGCCGGAAGGCGGGGGCGTTGCGGTACGTGGCCAGCCAGCGGTTGGTTTTGAGGGCTTCCCGCCAAGGCGCAGTGGTGACGACGCGGTCGATCAGCGCTTGCAGGGCTTCCAGTTGGGGGGGCGTCAGGCCGCTGGGCGCGCACAGGCCGCGCCAGTTCACCAGCGTGGTGTAGATCCCCACATCGCGCAGGGAGGGTAGCCCCATTTCGCTGCGCTGGCTGCTGATGACCAGCGGACGCACCTGCCCCGCTTGAATGGCCTCGGCCAATTCGCTGTAGCCTGAAATGCCCCAGTCCGCTTGCCGATTCTGCAAGGCTTTGCTGGCTTGGCCCCCACCCCCGGTGCTGAGGTAAGTGAACTGGGCCGGATTGGCGTGGACGCTGCGCAGCATCATGCCCAGCAACATGTGATCGACACTGCCCGCCGACCCTCCGACCACGGTGGCTTTGTAAGCGGGTTCGCGCAGCCGGTCGGCCAAATCTTGGGCGGTGCGAAGTGGCGAAGCGGCGGGCACCGCCACCACCAGGTAATCACTGGTGAGTTGGGCCAGCGGGTTGAGCCGCGATAAATCGAGGGCCGAACGATGCAGGGCAATGCCGCCGAGCATCACCATGCCGGTGATCATCAATGCATCGGGGCGGCCTTTGTAGCGTTCGGCGAAGGCATGCAGGCCGACCACTCCCGCCTTACCGCCGACGTTCTCGTAGCGGATTTGTCCGACCGCCCCGGTGCTCTGCAAAGCGTGGCCCAACGCTCGCCCGGTCTGATCCCATCCGCCGCCGGGGCTGGCGGGGATGAAGATCGTCAGGCTGGGCCAAACCGGCGCATGTGCAGACGCTGCGGGGCGTTGCTGGGCACTGCTGTGCCCGGAATGGCCTCCCCAAGCCAGAGCCGTGGCCCACTGGAGCCAGGCACGCTTTCTCATCATGTGGTGTCCTCCTCTGTTCACCGGCGCCATTGGGCCGCCTGTGAGCGCCTTTTACCAGGGGGACAACCTGAGGAGAAGATTTCAATCAGGGGAGGCTGTCATGAATCTTAAGCGGCGACGCTGGCCTTACGCAAAAGGGTGTACAGCTGATCCTTGAGCATCAGCTTTTCCTTCTTGAGCACTTCGATTTCTTCATGGGTGGCCGGGACGATGTGGGCTTCCATGTTCTTGATGCGTTGATCCAACTCGTTGTGCTTGTCAAACAGATGCACGAAGTGGGCATCGGTGGTCTTGAGCTGGGTGATCAGGTCGCGGTATTCGGGGAACATCGTGCTTGTCCTTGTTGGAGGTTCGTTGGATTGTGGTGAAGGCCAGGCGTTGTGCCCAGCCTTGGGGCCACTCTATGCTGGCTGACCCTCGTCTGGCTGAACTTAGATCAAGACTTGGGGCGCCAAAGAGCGATCTTGCCCACCGCCTCGCGTGCCCGCAACTGGCCGCAGCCGCCTTCCACGTCCTGCCCAGCCGAATGGCGCAGTTTGGTGAGGATGCCCTGGCGGTGCAACGTGCGCGCCATGTGGGCAGCCCGCTCCCAGCTCGGGCGCTCGTACGGCATGCCCGGCACGGCGTTGTACGGAATGAGGTTGAGCACCCCGTAACGCCCGTGCAGCAGTTGCGCCACGGCGTCCAGTTCTTCGTCGGTGTCGTTGACGCCGGCCAGCAGCGTCCATTGGTATTGAATCGGGTAGCCACTGGCGCGTGCATAAGCGTCGGCAGCGTCCACCAAGGCGAGCGGACTCAGGCGCGGCGCCCGGGGCAGCAGCTCGGCACGCAGCGCCGCATCCGTGGTGTGCAGCGAAACCGCCAGCGCCGGCTTGACCGGGCCTTCGTGGGCCTCCCCCTGCACCCGGGCCATGAGCCGGGCGAACAGCCGCTCGTCCCCCACCGTGGACAGCACCAGGTTTTTGTGCCCGATGTTGCCGACGCTGCCCAGCAAGTCGATGGCGTCCAGCACGTTGTCCAGGTTGTGGGCCGGCTCGCCCATGCCCATGAACACCACTTTGTTCACCGGGCGCAGTTGCCGCGCCAACGCCACCTGCGCCACGATCTCCGCACTGCCGACTTGGCGAATCAGCCCTTCTGTGCCCGTCATGCAAAACCGGCAACCCACGGCGCAACCCACTTGGGTCGAAACGCACAGCCCGCCGCGTGGCAGCAGCACGCTTTCCACGGTTTGGCCATCGTGCAGGCCACTGAGCAGGCGCGCCGAACCGTCCTCGCCGGGGTGTTGCGAGCGCAGCACAGCCAGCCCTTGCAGGGCGTCCAACAGCGTCGGCAAAGCGGCCAGCAACGGTGCGGGCAAAAAATCCACCACCTTGCGCCGGCCACTGCCGATGGGCAGCGCGTGCGTCCATAAACGCAACACGCGCTGACGGTGCAGGGTTTGGGCCCCGAGCGCTGACAGGTGCTGTGTCAACGCGGGCAGGGTGGTGAGGGCGGCGGTCAGAGTGGGGGCGGACATGGGGCGCGCAGTGTAGCGGCCCCGCCGACCGCCGCATCATGCTCCCAGAAAGGGTGCGAACGCCGCGTGGGTCTGGGTGAGGTGAACTTGCAGCCAGCCTTGCAGCAAGGTGGTGGCCCGGTCTTTCACGTCTTGGCCGGCGTCATGGTCGGCGACCAAGTCCATCAAGGTGGCCATGTGACCGTTGTGCAGGGTTCGGTGGGCTTCAATGTCCGGATAGCCATGCTGCACCAGCAGCGATTCTTCCGTGACAAAGTGGTTCATGGCGCCATCCATGAGGGTTTCCAGCAGCGTGCCGACTTGGCCGCGATCGCTGGCGCTGGCCAGTTGTTGAAGGGCATCGAGCAACTGGCGGTGTTGTTCGTCCAGATCGGCACGGCCGACGGAAAGGGCCGGTGTCCAGGACAGCAGCGACATGGGTTCTCCTTGCAGACTCTCACAGAGAAAAGGCGACAGCATCGCCCAGCTTCATGTCTCCTCGGTGATTGTGGGGGTGGCGTTGTGCGCCTGGCCACGCTGCACGAACACATCGAACGCGGCCAGCAGGCAGCCGCACGACGCCACCAGGCCCGGTTCCAGCTGCACCAAGGCCCCACAAGTGGCTTCCAAAGTGGAGCGTTGTATGGCCGGAACCTGAGCTTTGCGCAGTGCAGCATAACGCGAAGGCGGCACACTCGTCAGCGCCAGGCGTGGCAGCGCCTGCAAACCCGGGTTGCAGTGCAGCAATTTTCGGCTCTTGCGCCAGGTGGCATCCAGCACCACCAAACGCAGCCGATCCGGGGGGAGATCGGGCGGCGCAGGTGGGGCCGGCTCGTGAGGGCTGGCCGGATAAAGCAGCACCGGGCAGCGGCCATCGGCGTGCAAATCGGCATCCAGGGTCAGCGGATCGAAACGTTCCCCGACGCGCACCGTGCAGCGCGCCAAGCTCAACGCCAGCAGCGTGGCGCTGCCTTTGGCTTGGTTCACTTCTTCGGGGTGTTGCAGGATCAGCACCTCGGTGCGCGGGGTCACGGGGCGAATCAAATCGCACAAACAGGTGCGCAACGGGCGGCAACAACGCGGGCAGGTCGGGCGCATCGGGTCAACGCATCGTCAGGTCGATGACGCGCACACGCACCTTGCGTTCGGTGTCGCCCCGACGCACGCCCAGCTCGGCGGTGTTGCCGATCCCCACCCGATCCAACTCGGCCACAAAGTTGGCCAGCGTCGCCACGGGGCGCCCGTTGACAGCGATGATCACGTCCCCCAACTCACCCGAACGGCGGTTGAAGGGTCGCAAACCCGCTTCGGCAGCCGGTGAGTTTCGGGCCACGTCGGCGATCACCACGCCGGCGATGCCAGCCCGTGCCACCCAGTCTGGCCGCACCGGGGAGATGCCGATGCCCGGCATCGGCGCCACCCCTCGGCTGATGAGCGCAGGCACCACGCGGTTCACCAAGTCCACCGGAATGGCAAAACCCACGCCCGAGGAACTGCCCGACGCCGAGCGGATGGCAGTGTTCACACCGATGAGGCGCCCGGCGCTGTCCAGCAACGGGCCGCCGGAGTTACCGGGGTTGATGGCCGCATCGGTTTGGATCACCCCGGCGACTTCGCGGTAATCGGTGGTGGGCAACTCGCGGTCCAGGGCGCTGATCAACCCTTGGGTGAGTGTGCGCGACAGGCCAAACGGGTTGCCGATGGCGTACACCGTTTGGCCAATTTTCAAATCACGCGAACTGCCCAGCGGCAAGGGCCGCAGGTTGGCGGGCGGGCGTTGCAGGCGGATCACCGCCAAGTCGTATTCGGGTGAGCGTCCGACCAAACGGGCTTCGAGTGGGGGGCCGCTGTCCAGGCGCACCCACAGTCGGCGGGCGCCTTCCACCACATGAAAATTGGTGACGATGTGGCCCTCACCATCCCAGACAAACCCACTGCCCGCCGATTGCGCCACCTCGGCGCCGAACCAGCCGTCCGACTGCAAGGTTTCGCTGGTGATGTAGGCCACCGACGGCGCTGCGCCTTCGAACAGGTTGACGACTTGTTGCTCCGCCGCCGGCAGCGGCCCACGCGGCGTGATGGCCCGTGGCCCAGCGGCCCAAACGGGCCACGGCAGCAGCCCGGCGCCCAAGGTGCCCGCCACCACCGCCCGTCGGCGGGGCGACCGAAGTTCAGGAAAAAGAGGTGCGTGCTTCATGTCACACAAGATAACGCACGCGGTGCCAGAATCTGGCCCCCATGGCTGTGCCATGTCTTTGTTCGCTTTGCCATGAGTTCCGCTTGCCAGTTTTGTGGCGCGTGTTGTGCCACATTCCGAGTTTCGTTCTACTGGGCCCAAACGACGGCCCATCCCGACGGCACGGTGCCTGAAGCGCTGACCGAGCCGATTTCCCCCCACCACGTGGCCATGCGCGGCACCACCTGCCGACCGGTGCGCTGCGTGGCGCTGCAAGGGAAGATCGGTCAAGCGGTGGCGTGCGGCATCTACGCGCAACGCGCCAGCCCATGCCACGAATTCACCGAAGGCGACGAGCGCTGTACACAAGCCCGCCACCACCACGGATTGCCCCCTGTTTCTGAATCACACTGACTGCATGACCTCTGCCGACACCCCGACCCCCAAGCTCCGCCTGCCCATTCCGAGCCACGCTGCCCGCGTGCCGACCCCCATCACCCTGGAGCAATTGGAGCGGGTGCGTCAAGCGGCCTACAACCTGCCGCAGGTGGTGAAACCAGCGGATTACGTGGACGATGAGGACGATCTGCCCGATGCCGAACACCGCTTGGCCGAGGCGGGGCTGATCCTGCTGCAAAAAGCGGTGCCCCATCAGCGGCCCAGCCGTTGGATTGCGCCAGGGTTGATCGAGGCGGCGCTGCGCCATTTGGACGAAGTCGGCGTCGGGCGGGAAACCCGGGCGTTGATGGTGGAGCGTCACGCCACGCTGGAAGCGCTGGGTTTCACCCGTGCGCCGGATGCTGGCGCGGGTGGTTGGGAACGGGTGTTCCAACAGCCGCTCACGCTGACGTTTGATGCCTGGTCGCGCCCGGGCATGCTCACCTTGGCGTATCGGGCGGAGGTGTCGTCTGAACCGGTATGGGCTTTTTTCCGCAACGGCGACAAACGCGCTTTGCTGGGCGCCCTGGCGTTTGCCCCGCCCTACGAACACACCGAAGACTTGGTGGCCCATCTGGACGCCCTGGCCGAGCGCAGCGCCTGGTGTGACGCCGAGGCCATGGACTCGCTGTTGCCACGCCTTCAAGCCGAATGCCAACGCCCGCAAACCCTCGACGCCCTCAAGGCCGCGTGTACGCGGGCGCAGGATCGCTGGGAGCGTCAGGTCAACGAGCAGCTCACGCTGTCCAGCCTGAACCGCGAGCTGGCGTTTCAGGGCTACCCGGACACCTTCGAGCGTGCGCGCCAGTTGGGGCGCAAAGTGACGCTGTTCGTCGGCCCGCCCAACAGCGGCAAGACGCACGCGGCGTTTGAAATGTTGGCCGGGGCGCTGGACGGTGCTTACCTCGCCCCGTTGCGTCTGCTGGCTCTGGAAGGGCGCGACCGGCTGGTGGCACGCGGTGTGCCCTGCTCGCTGCTGACCGGCGAAGAAAATGTGCCAGCGGATGCGGCGCGGGTGGTGTCCTCCACCATCGAAATGGTGAACACCCGCGACGTGCTGGACGTGGCGGTGATCGACGAAGCGCAAATGATCTTCGACGCTTCACGCGGCTGGGCGTGGACACAAGCCATCGTCGGCGTGCCGGCGCGTGAGGTCATCATCATTTGCTCGGCCTATGCGGTGCCGGCGATCCAGAACCTGTTGGGCCTGTGCGGCGAACAAGGGGTGGTGCGCCACTTTGAGCGCAAGCAGCACGTTCAACTGTTGCCCGGCCCGGTGAGTTTGTCGACGCTGAAAAAAGGCGATGCGGTGGTGGCCTTCAGCCGGCGCGATGTGTTGATGCTGCGCGACCAGATCGCTGCCAACGGCCATCCGGTGTCTGTGGTGTATGGCGCGTTGCCGCCAGAGGTGCGCCGGCGCGAGGCGGAGCGCTTCGCGTCGGGCGAATCGCACATTTTGGTGGCGACGGACGCCATCGGCATGGGGCTGAATTTGCCGATCCGCCGCGTGCTGTTTTCCACCATGAGCAAGTTTGACGGCGTGGGTGACCGGCCATTGAACGAAAGCGAAGTTCACCAGATTTCTGGCCGCGCCGGGCGCTACGGTCTGCACGAAGAAGGGTTCACCGGTGTGCTGCACGAGGCCGAACCCGGCGCCGCCCGGACGTTGAAAGAGTTGCTGCCGCGCACGCCGCGTGCGCCGCGCAACTTCAAGGCGCCGGTGGCACCGAACTGGTGGCACATCAGCACCATCGCGCAGCGGCTGGACAAACACCGGTTGCACGACATCCTCAGCGTCTTCATGGAGCAGCTCAAGCTGGACAACGCGCACTTTCAGGTGGCCGAGTTGGAGCAGATGCTGGCGTTGGCGGCGGAGTTGGATCGCAATGCATCCTCGTTGCCGCTGCGGGATCGGTTTGTGTACGCCCAAGCGCCGGTGGACACGCGCACCGAAAGCTTGGTGCAGGATTTTTACAACTGGGCCTGGGAGCACGCCCGCAGCGGCCAGGTGAGCCGCCCGGGGTTCTTGGAGGGGGTGAGCGCCTTCAGTCGGTTGGATCGGATGGAGCAGGTGCTGCGCGCTTGCACGCTGTGGCTGTGGCTGGATTTACGCTTCCCCGGCGTGTACGGTGCCAACGACGAGGTGGTGGCGCTGCGCTCGGAGCTGAACGACGGCATTGAGCGGCAGTTGAAGGCGAAAAAGCCGCTGTGGCAAGCACGTCGGGGGGGTCATCGCTAGAAACGACCTTGCTGTGCCAGCAGCCCGGCGCTTGGCGTACAAACGCACCTTGAGTTTCCTGAGGAGTTTTGCCGATGAAATCCCGTGCCGCTGTTGCTTTTGCTGCCGGTCAGCCGTTGCAGATCGTTGAGATTGACGTGGCGCCGCCGAAAAAAGGAGAGGTGTTGGTCAAGATCACCCACACCGGCGTCTGCCACACCGACGCCTTCACCCTGAGCGGTGACGATCCAGAGGGCTTGTTCCCGGTGGTGTTGGGCCACGAGGGCGCTGGCATCGTGGTGGAGGTGGGCGAAGGGGTCACCAGCGTGCAGCCCGGTGACCATGTGATCCCGCTCTATACCGCCGAATGCGGCGAGTGTCTGTTCTGCAAGAGCGGCAAGACCAACCTGTGCGTCTCCGTGCGTGCCACCCAAGGCAAAGGTGTGATGCCGGATGGCACCACCCGCTTTTCCTACAACGGCCAGCCGCTTTATCACTACATGGGCTGCTCCACCTTCAGCGAGTACACCGTGGTGGCCGAGGTGTCGCTGGCCAAGGTCAACCCGGATGCCAATCCTGAGCAGGTCTGCCTGCTGGGCTGCGGGGTGACCACCGGCTTGGGCGCCGTCAAGAACACCGCCAAGGTGCAGAAGGGGGACTCCGTGGCCGTGTTTGGCCTGGGGGGGATTGGCCTGGCAGTGGTGCATGGTGCGCAGATGGCCGGGGCTGGGCGCATCATCGCCGTCGACACCAACCCGTCCAAGTTCGAGCTGGCCAAGACCTTTGGCGCGACCGATTGCGTGAATCCCAAGGACTTTGACAAACCCATCCAGCAGGTGATCGTCGAGATGACGGGCTGGGGGGTGGATCACAGCTTCGAGTGCATTGGCAACGTCAACGTCATGCGTGCGGCGCTGGAGTGCGCACACCGGGGCTGGGGCCAGTCGGTGATCATCGGCGTGGCCGGCGCGGGGCAGGAGATCAGCACCCGGCCCTTCCAATTGGTGACAGGCCGGCGTTGGTTGGGCACGGCGTTTGGGGGTGTCAAGGGTCGCAGCGAGCTGCCGGGCATGGTCGAAGACGCGATGGCCGAGCGCATCAAGCTTGCCCCCTTCGTGACCCACACCATGCCGCTGTCCGGTATCAACGAAGCGTTTGAGTTGATGCACAACGGGGAATCCATCCGCTCGGTGGTGCATTTCTGATGGAGCGCATTGAGCATCACGCCAGTTTGGGTGGCCGGCAGGAGGTTTGGCAGCATGCCAGTACGACGCTGGGCTGCCCCATGCGTTTTGGCGTTTATCTGCCGCCTGCCGCGTTGCGTGGCGAGCGTTGCCCGGTGCTGTATTGGCTTTCGGGCCTGACCTGTACCGAGCAGAACTTCATCACCAAGGCTGGGGTGCAGCAGCACGCGGCGCAGCATGGCTTGATCGTGATCGCCCCGGACACCAGCCCGCGTGATCCCGACGGCACGCTGGGCGTGGCCAACGACCCGGCTTATGACTTGGGCCAAGGCGCAGGCTTCTACCTGGACGCCACGCAATCGCCCTGGGCCGCGCACTTTCGCATGGAAAGCTACGTGGTGCAGGAGCTGCCCGCCTTGGTGGAAACGCATTTCCCCGCCACTGCACAGCGCAGCCTCAGCGGCCATTCAATGGGCGGGCACGGTGCGCTCACCCTGGCCATGCGGCACCCGGGCCGTTATGCCAGCGTGAGCGCGTTTTCACCCATCGTGGCGCCGAGCCAAGTGCCGTGGGGCCAGAAGGCGTTCGCCGCCTACTTGGGGGAGGATCGCAGCGCCTGGGCCGCGCACGATGCGGTGGCGCTGATCGCCCACGCCGCCGAGCGCCTGCCGCTGCTGGTGGATCAAGGGGAGGCGGATGACTTCCTTGCCACCCAGTTGCGCCCCGAGCTGCTGCAAGCCGCTTGCGCCGCTGCGGGCCACCCGCTGACGCTGCGCCTGCACCCGGGCTACGACCACAGTTACTACTTCATCGCCAGTTTCATCGGTGAGCATGTGGCGTGGCACGCGCAGGCACTGAGGGCGCGGTTGCTGTAGCGGGTTGAGGGGGCTGAATGCGCACCATCTTGATGGTCAATCAGGTGGTGCAATCAGAAATTGGTAGCCAAATTGTCCGCCACGCTCAATTAAGGCAAGGGTGGTTTTCCACTTATTATTTGAATATGTTGCTGATTGCTGAGTTTTTCGCAGCATTGCTCATTTATATGGCAAAAATCAAGCCATGAGATCACGCCCTTATAATTTTTCTCGTAATGAAGATCTATTCGACATATTTCTGGCCGATCTTCATAAATAGAGCACAGAGCGGTCTTTTCCTCAAAGTGAATGCAAACCCCATCCCCTTTGTCTAGCCATTTGGTTAATGGGGATAGATGCACACTGCGGCAGCAAGCGCCACAGCGGGTGCATGGAAATGGTGGCTCAAATTTCAATGACGTCATCGTCGTTCGGGTCATTGATCTTGTTGAGCAATTGTGTGGCTTGAGCCATCGGGCTATTTTTTGTTTGATCTACGATGAGTGTGAGTGCAGCATTAATTTGTTGATCGTTGCCACTGGCAAGACCAGATTCCAGTAAAGCAAAATATTTATCAAATTTAATGGCTCTTTCGGCAAAAGAGCTGGATATCAATTCCCGGAGTGTTTCTGCTTGTGCTTGGATTCGCGCCAATGCAACGTCGCGATGTGCGCTGATATGAGTTCTTTTCGTGACTTCTAATTCTCGGGTGGTTGCATACTCTTTCCAGGCGGTAATGAGGTTTTGACTGCTGGTCGTCACCGCAGTGATGGGGGCGGAAGGGATTGCAGGTAGTTTTGCCATGACTGAAGTTTTAATTTGCTGAAGTGTGGATTTCATCCGTTTTTCGAATGAACCAAAAATGCACACCTACCTGACTTAGCAGGGGTGTGCTGTTAAATAAATTTATTATTTTATAATGATTTTATCGCCATACGTCAGTAATCCAGAGCTGGATATGTGAATGATTGATTTGAGTTTGGATTGGAGATCCTTGGTGCTCTCGCCGTTTTTTTCCATGATAGGCGTGTCAAGGGTGGCTTTCAAGGCCTTACCTAACTGGAGTAACCTTTCGAACGCGTTGTCATCATTGGTTTGACCAATAAAGAACTTAGAATCGTCAAAGCATTTTGCAACCTTGCTCAACGTCATGCTCATCTCCATGGCGTTGGCTTGTAATCCTTTGAGAACCTCCTTCATTGCGGCGATTTTGGCGACTGCTTGGTCAACTTCTGAATCGTATTCCCAGGCTTTGGTCACTGCTTCTTCAGCCTTAGATGCCATCACGAAACCCGTGATGGCGAGAGCCGGCCCCGCCACCAAGCCGCCCAGCACAGCCATACCACCTGCCATACCGAAGCCGCCAGCCGCTAAAGAGCCACCACCCAGCCAAGCCAAAGTCGCATTGGTTGCTGCTGCACCGCCCAGGCTGGCAATTGCTGTTCCCGTTGAAGCTGAAGCTAGCATACCGACACTGCCGTAAGCTCCCAATCCCATCAGTGCGCCGCTGGCTGCGCCGGAAGCGAGACCTTTTTCGATATCCAGGCTCCCGATAACCATTTTCTCCATTTGTGGCAAGTTGAGCTCTTCAATCATTTGCTCGAATCCAGATATATTGGATCCTGCTTTTTTCTTTCTGCTCTTGATGGCGTCAACAAGATATTTAATTTGGTTGGAAAAGATGTGTACTTTTAACTTGCCCAGCTCTTGCAGCATGGCATTTGTTTTCTCTCTTTCTTGCTCAAGCGAGAGAACGGCTTCTTCATGTTTGCGTTTGGCTCGGTTCCCGATGCGCTCGGCACGTTCAAAGTCTTCTTTGGCATCAAGGCCCTTTTTGATGCCAATGCCGCCAGCCAGCAGAGCTGCACCGGCAAGAATGAATGGGATAGGCATGATGTTTTTCCAAAGCGCCGGGTTAAAAGTTAGGAGGCAGGCGCTGAATGCCTCAGCCTAACTTTGATTGACATCAGACAACTTTTTCAGTTGTCACTAAGTAATTTTAATATTTTTAGTTATCCAAAAAACTTATGGCTAAGCGACTGGGTTAGTTGCTCTGCATTGCTGGCCATTTCTTGCATCTTTGCCATATATCGTGCAACTTTTTTTGTGACTTGCACATATTTTTGCTGCCGATCTTTTGATGGTATTTGAATGGGTAGGGTTTTTAGGTCTTTGTAGTAGACCGCAAAAACGCTGGTGGTTCCCGATTTTCTGGTTTCTAGTTCTTGCTTTAGCAGAGGAAGTTGAAACTGCATGGCAATGACTTCAGGGGCGATCATCGAGTTCAGCCGCAACCGCATGATATTGTTGTTAAAAATGACGCCGTCACCGCCATCCCATATTGCAGTTTTGCCAACGAGTTCACGAGAGTTGCGGGTGTTAAAAAGCAAATCGCCACGCCTGAGTTCAAACTGCGCTATTTCTTCCGGTGAAGCGTTGGTGCCCTGAATTTTCTTGTGCAAAATTTTCCCATCGTTGGAGATTGCATCCATTCGCAAATAGGGTGTTGGTAGATTCCAGCCAAATTCTTCTGCGGATCGAACGAGTCCAAGCTTTGTTGACTCAACAAGCTCCGACAACTCCAAACTCGGCCATTGATATGGGTTTTCAACAGGGTCGCCAAATATTTCAACATAGGCAGCCCGCAAAAACTCATCCGCCAACCGCATAGCTTCTTGTCGCTTACTGCGCAGGCTGTCTGCTTTGCTGAGAACGGCTGTAATGCGACGCTGTTCGATCAAACTGGGTAGTGCAACCTCGTGCTCCCAGAGAATCCTCATAGAAACTCTCGGCATTTTTGCCCCATCAACCTGCTGACTAACCCACTGCAAAAAGTATGGAGACTTCAGGTATGCAGCTAAGTACTCCCGCGTCACTATATTCTGATTTGGGCGCATCGGCACTAATTCTGATGTGCAAAAACCGGGGGAATCCGGCAAATAAACCTTATTAAGATAGGGGCGCAGCTTTGAGTAAAGGACATTGCCATCATCAAATCGGTTGGTTGAGTTGCCAATTTCTGCAATGGAAACAAAATCTTTGGACAACAAAACTCCAGTATTTGGCTCGATCTTATCCAGGTTTAATATCCAAACATTCCCCTCAATTTCGAAATTCTCAGCCTGTGCCGCTGGTGCAATATCACGCAGTTTGTAGAGAATTTTACTCAAAACAGCTCCTTCAACTCGTCTAGGTCGCCTTGAATTTGCTTTTCAAGCAAAATAAGTTGCTCTAGCAAATAGCGGGGATTATTGACTTTCGCGATTTCAATTTTTTTTCGAATGTATCTATTAATAGATAAGTCGAAATTTTCCGATTTTATCTCACTAGCAGGAACTTCAAACGCTTTCGCAGAGCGATCGGAAATATCAATCAGTCCTTCACACCACTGCCGATACTTCACCAACACATCCAGCAAATCACCCTTTCCATCCCCAATAGGCGTACGCTTATCATCCAACGTAAACCCATCCGACTGCACATCATAGAAAAACACGTTTTCCGTCTTGCCACCCTTGGCAAAAATGATGATCGCCGTCGAAACCCCCGCATAAGGCTTGAAAACCCCCGAAGGCAACGAAATCACCGCCTCCAACTGGTTCTGCTCAATCAAATGCTGCCGCAACTGAACATGCGCCTTGCTCGAACCAAACAACACCCCATCCGGCACAATCGTCGCACTGCGACCCCCCACCTTCAACATCCGCAAAATCAACGCAATAAACAATAACTCCGTCTTTTTCGTTTTAACCGTGCGCAACAAATCCGGCGCCACATCCTGTTCGTCCAAACTCCCCTTGAACGGCGGATTCGCCAAAATCAAATCAAACGCCCCCTTAGACCCCTTCGGATGACGCTCCTCAAAACTCTGGCTCAGCGTATCCTGATAATGCACGTCCGGCTCTGCCACCCCATGCATCACCAAATTCATGCTGGCAATGCGCAACATCGTGGCATCAAAATCATAGGCGTGGAACATGTCTGTATCCACATGCGAGCGGTGCCCCTGCTGAACCAGCAAATCCCCGCTGTACGTCACATGCGTTTCACCCTCCACTACTTCCTCATGCCGGCCCGCTTCGCTGGAATGCTCACGCAACAAATACTCGTAAGCTTCCACCAAAAAACCCGCCGTCCCGCAGGATGGATCGCAAATCCGATCCGTCGGCTGCGGCTGCATCAATTCGACCATCAACCGAATGATGTGCCGGGGTGTGCGAAACTGGCCATTGATGCCCGCCGTGGTCAGCTTGCTCAATAAATACTCGTACAAATCCCCCTTTGTATCCCCCTTCTCCAGCGGCAATTCTTGCACCGCCGCCACCGCCTTGGATAATAACGTTCCCTTCTGAATCATCAGTTGCGCATCCTTCATGAAGGACGCAAACAAACTGCCCGCCCCCGTGCTGCGCTCCGCCAGACGGCGAAAATGCGGAAATACCCGATCCCGCACATGCGGCAACATCATCTCGCCGCCATAGTGGCGCCATGTTTCCCAGCGGCAGTCCTGATCTTCCACTTCAAAACGCCGGTTGAACACCTGGCCCGTGATCGAGGCCCGTTTCTCATCCTTGCGCTCCTGCATATCCAACAGGCGGCTGTACATCAAAAACGTGATCTGCTCGATCACCGTTAACGGGTTGGTGATGCCCCCCGTCCAAAAATCCGTCCAAAGGCTGTCGATGCGGCTCTTGAGTGGGCCAGTGATCATGGGTGTCAAACTTTCTTGCAAATAAGTCAGTGAGCGGCGGGCGGTTGCAGCGGTTCGCCAAAGCTGCGCACCATGGCCACCACCTCATCCAGTTGGGTGGCATCCGTGAACACACCGCCCAACCCTTCCGCATGCACCGTGTTAAACGGCGCCTCAAACAATTGCGCCACCGAAATGGCCCCGAATTGGCGAATGTGATCCTTCAGCATCGCCAAGAATCGCAATTGTTGACTGGTGAGTGCGTGCGCTTGCGCGAAAGTTGCAAACCGCGCTTCTACCGCCTCATGCTCCAACCCCACAATCGCCCGCAAAATGCGGCTCAGTGGTACCGCCGTGTCCGGGTAAAACTCGCGCAAGGTGGTCAAATTCACATCCGGGTTGCGGGTGTGCAGCAGGCTGTTCAGCCGATCCAACTCCTCCGGCTGTATCGACTCGCCATGGCGCACTTTGCGCAGCACCGAATCCGTCTCGAACAAAGGCTCCAGCGCCGCTTGCACCGCCTTGCGGTAAATGGCGAAATCCAGCGATTGGATGTTCGTCGGGCGCTCGGCCACCTGGTAATCGGCTTCGGTCTCGTGGATGTCCAGCATCGGCGTGGGGGCCGGCGGGGGCAGAACAGGGGCTTCTGCCAGCCCCACAACGTCCCGTAACGCCTCTCGCAGCGTGTCCAATTGGGCGTAAGTGGGCGCCTCCCAGAATGCATCGGAGCGCAGTTTGCTCAACTCCTTGGCCTTGGCCCGCACGGGATTGAGGTGCGGCGGCAAGCGCCCCAGCCATTCAAGAACCGCCTCTTTCTGCGAGTTCGGTTGGCCCGGTTTGACCAGCGCCTCAGCCTGAGCTTTGGCCATCAACACATCCCAGCGCAGCGCCTCGCCTTGGCCACGCACATCCAGAGCGTTCATCAGCGGCGCCACGGTGTCCGTCAACAATTGGCGCGTCACCGGTGCGAACTGGCGAACGCGCTGGAGATCGCGTGCTTGCTCCACCGCCCGCCAGTTCTCGCGCACCGTCACAGCCCCATCGGGCAGGGCCGCCGCATCCTGTTGAATCTGCTGCGCCAGCCGATCCAACGCTGCCGTGTCGGCGTGCTTGAGCGCCAAGCTCGCCAAATGAAGACGGGCCTCATAGCGCCGTTGGGTCAGCGATTTGGGCACCGCAGGCTCAACTTCGGTGGTCGGAACCTCGTGAAACGCGAAATTGCCCCAGTGATCAAAAATCAAAAATTCGCTCTTGTCTCGGCCCGGCCCAAATAGGTTTTGGCACAGGCGCGTGCCTCGGCCAATCATTTGCCAGAATTTCACCTTGCTCTTGACCGGCTTGGCAAACACCAGATTCACCACTTCGGGCACGTCGATACCGGTGTCCAACATGTCCACCGAAATGGCGATGCACAGTTCGCCGTGTGGCATCTTGAACTGGTCGATCAAATCCTCGGCGCGGGGCTCCTCGGAGTGGATCACGCGGCAAAACTTGCCGGCAAACTGCGGATACATCTCATCAAAAAGCTCGGCCAGCAAGCGGGCGTGGCGGATGTTGCGGGCAAACACAATGCTCTTGCCGGGCAGTTGCCCGTCGGCATCGCGCAGGCCGTTGTCCATCAAGTTGCGCAGGATGATGCGGTTGGTGCCCTTGTTGAACACCGCAGCATCAATCTCTTGAGCGTCGAAATCCAGCGTGTTTGGGTCGATGCCCTGGTCTTCCAGCTCCGCCACCTGTTCATCCGTCAGATGGGCCGCCTTGATGCCCTCGCGCAAAAACTTGGTGGTGTGCGCCACCACGCGGAACGGCACCAGATGGCGATCCGCAATCGCCTGCTCCAGCGGATAGTTGGCCGTGGGTAGTTTGTAATCACAGCCGAACAAACGGCAGGTGCTGCGGCTGACCATCTCCACTGGCGTGGCCGTCAACCCGACTTGGAGGGCGTCAAAGTACTTGAACAAGTCTCCGTAGAGGTTGTAAATCGAGCGGTGAGATTCGTCCGCGATGATCAAGTCAAAAAATCCCACATCGAACGACTCATAGTCGTTGATCAGCCCCTGGTAGATACCGATGTAGATGCGAGCGTCCAGTTTGCCGACGTCATTGGCTTGACCGATGACGTAAATAGGCTCCTGCACAAAATCATTGAACGCATGTTTGGCCTGCTTGCGCAGCTCCTTGCGGTCGCACAAGAACAGCACGCGCTTAACCCAGCGGGCGTCGATCAGCAGTTTGGCCAGGGCGATGGCCACCCGCGTTTTGCCCGTGCCCGTGGCCTGCACCACCAAGGCACGGCGGTGGCTTTGGGAGAAGCGTTCGGCCACGCGGGTGATGCTCTCGATTTGGTAGAGCCGCCCGGCCACGTTGCCATCGGGGCGAACGTCTCTCAGCAAATCGCGTTTTTGGCGCCGTTGAAAACCGACGCGGTATTGCAAGGTGTCCTTCGAGAAAAACCCGAATACTTGCCGAGGGGGGTACTTGCCCGCGTCGTCCCACACCCAAATGTCGTGCCCATTGGTATAAAAAATCATGGGCCGCTGGCCGTGGACTTTTTCCAGCGCGTCGGCGTACAGCTTGGCTTGTTGTTGGCCGGCGCGGGCGTCGGCGTGGGCTTTCTTCGCTTCGATCACGGCCAGGGGTTTGCCGTTGTCGTCCCATAGCACGTAATCGCAATAGCCCTTGCCACTGGCGCTGGGTTGGTGGGGCACTTCCACTTCTTGACCCACGGATTCGCTGCTGCCAGTGCCTGCGGGTACATGCCACCCGGCCATGCGCAAATCCCGGTCGATCAACCACTTGCGGGTGTGATCTTCGCTGAAGCGCAGTTGCTGGGCCGTTTGGGTCGAAACCTGGGTGGCTTGCGCCAGCGGCATGGGGGCGGCCCTGGTGGGTGAAGTCCCGGCCTGGTCGGCGGCGCGCAGCTCGGCCAGTTCCAGCAAGGCTTGCTTGAGGCGCTCCTCCTTGAGCTGGTTTTCTTCGGCCAGGGCCTTGGCCTTGCGTTTGATGGCTGCCTTGCTGTCAATGCCCTCAACAGGTGGAGGCTTGAATTCCCCAAAGTCGCTGACTTTGCCACCCAAGAAGGAAACGTGCAGCCAACGCGCCAATTGCCAGGCCTCCTGCACGCAGCGAACAGCGTCGGAGGACTCGACATCCTCTCCATGCGCTCCCCGGTTACCGAGCCGGCGCAACAGGTGCAGCTTTTCCAGCACCAGCGGTTGGGCAATCGGGGCGAAGCTGGCGTTGTCCAGCAGATCCACCAGGGTGGACTGCGGCGCACGCTCCAGCCTGAATTGGTTGTAAAGCCGATCAACCAGCCGCTCCGCAAAACTGCGCAGCTTGACCAGCGCACTTGCCGGGTCGCTGTATGCGTAGTGCTCCGCGTACCCACCCATGTTGGCCAGTTCGGGATAAGCCGCCCGCAGCGGCTCAAAGTTCAACGATCGAAGATCTTGCATTCACTTCCGACAGGTTTCGCATCGCGACGGTGAGGCCATGTGCGAAAACCTTGCCAGCCTCGCTTAGTCGGTGGATTCCACGCCGAGGCGTTTCATCCAGTTGCCCAAAGTTTGGTAGTTGGGAAAGCCGAGCAATTCGGCTGCCGCAGACTTTTTATCGCCCGATTGTTGAAGCGCCCGCACAACGTAGTCTCGGGCTACTTCATCCAAAAGTTCTTTCAAATCAAAACCTTGCGTTAAGGGACGGCCCAAGATGTTTTCTTCGGGCCGCTGGATGTGGAGCAGTGCTGCACGAGCATCTTCGGCATCAATGGTCGGGCCAGGTGACCAAATCGATGCCCGCACGAGCGTGTGGTAGAGCTCGCGAACATTCCCAGGCCAGGCATGTGAAAGAAGAATTTTTCTTGCGTTAGCAGAAAGTTTTTTCTCTTGCGCCTCGGGGCATCCCCGTGCATCGGCATTGATCTGGGCGAGGAAATGGTCGATGAGCAAGGCCGTGTCGTGTTCCCGTTCACGCAACGGCGGGAGGTGCAACATGCCCACGGCCAGCCGGTGAAACAGATCCTCTCGGAATCGCCCGGTCACCACATCGGCAGCCAAATCCCGATGTGTAGCTGCCACCACCCGCACATCCACCTTGATGGCTTTGGAGGCCCCCAGCGGCATGACCTCGCCGGTTTGCAGCACTCGGAGCAGGCGAACCTGAGCATCTGGCGGAAGATCGCCGACCTCGTCTAAAAACAAGGTGCCCCCGTTGGCTTCGAGAAAGTGCCCTTTGCGGTCGGTTACCGCGCCAGTGAAGGCGCCACGACGGTGGCCAAACAGTTCGGAACTGGCCAACTCCCGCGAAATCGCGCCACAGTTGACGGCCACGAATTCTTTCCCCGCCCGCCGGCTGGCGGCGTGGATGGCTTCGGCGAACAGCTCTTTACCGGTGCCCGTTTCCCCCAAAACCAACACCGGCACATCCAAAACGGCGATGCGCCGTGCCATGTCGATCTGCTGCCGAACCGCTGTGCTGCGGTGAATGATCTTGCTGAATTCAGGGGCGACGCCGCCCTGTGTGAGTCTGGCGATCCGATCTTCGGTGCGCTGCAAGAACTCGGGGAGGAAGTCGCTGGCCAAGTCAAACGAGAAATCGACCGACTCCAGGCCCTGCTCGCGTGATGTTTGGATCAGTTGGGCTGGAAAACGGGTCTTCGACAAGATGATCCAAATGACCACCATGGCGGGCGTGCCAGGGCTGAGGTGAAACGTCAGTTGGACACCGTCCCGAGGAAGCCCCGCCTTTTTCAGATTGGCAGTGACAGCGGCGTAAATGGAAGCGTAGTTGATGGGGCTGTCCAACGCCATGGGGCACAGATCAACTTGGCTCGATGCGTAACCCGCACGCTTTTCCAGCCAAGTGCAGTAACGCTGGCTTCGGGGGGTGTCGTAGTTGGTTAGCAGATGGAGGCGGTGGTACCGCCTGGGCTGACCGACGAGCGCTTTAGCGATCGGGCCCAAGTCCTGACCGAGTTTGCCTTCTGAGGCTTCATGATCGGTGTTACCGATCCAGGCAACGAGCCATGATTCACCACTCATATCAGCATGATAAAGAACAGAACAGGCGTACTGCTTCGCGCCTCTATGAACACCGCCGGGCACTTGCACAAGCGCCTCCGCCTATCCTTGCCCCATGCAACACCCTCACACCCTGGAGCGCCTGCGCCGTGGCGAACTCGCCGGCCTGCGCCGCCTCGATCTGGCGGAAGATCTGACCGACTTTCCCGCCGAAATTTTCGATCTGGCCGACACGCTGGAGGTGCTCAACCTCAGCCACAACCGCTTGAGCCGTCTGCCGGACGATTTGCCGCGTCTGCACCGTCTCAAGGTGCTGTTCGCCTCGTACAACGATTTCACCGAGCTGCCCGACGTGCTGGGCGCGTGCCCTCACCTCAGCCAAGTGGGTTTGCGCAACAACCGCATTGCGCATCTGCCGGCAGCCGCCCTGCCCCCGCGTCTGCGCTGGCTCACCCTCACGGACAACGCACTCACCACCCTGCCCGCCGCCCTGGGCGACTGCGTGGCACTGGAAAAACTCATGCTGTCCGGCAATCGCTTGACGGTCTTACCGGCGTCACTGGCGGGGCTGCCCGCCCTGGCTTTGCTGCGTGTGGCGGCCAATCAACTGCCTGAGCTGCCTGGCTGGTTGGCCGAGCTGCCCGCGTTGGCGTGGGTGGCGGGGGCGGGCAATCCGTGGTGTGCCGCTTCGTCGGAGTGTCCGGCGGAGGTGGTGCAAGTTCCGTGGTCGGCGCTGACCTTGCAGCAGCGTTTGGGCGAAGGCGCTTCCGGGGTGACGTGGCAAGCGCTGTGGCAACCCGATGCAGGGCCGGCGCGCCCGGTGGCGGTGAAGCTGTTCCGGGGCGCCATCACCAGCGATGGCTTGAGCGACAGCGAGCAAGCCGCCAGCTTGAGTGTGGGGCCGCATCCACAGTTGTGCAGCGCGTGGGCACGGCTCACGGCGCATCCGCAAGGCGCCACGGGGCTGGTGATGCCGCTGCTGGCCGCTGATCTGCAACCCCTGGCCGGCCCGCCCAGCTTGGACAGTTGCAGCCGCGATGTGTACGCCCCGACCGCCCGGTTCAGCGTCTCCCAGGCCGTTCGCCTGTTGCGGGATGCCGCCCAAGCGCTGGCCCACTTGCACACCCATGGGGTGCTGCATGGCGATTTTTATGCCCACAACTTGCTGTGGCACCCCACCAGCGGAACTGCTGTGCTGAGTGACTTGGGCGCGGCCTTGCGCTGGCCAGACGGCGCCGGGTTCGCCTGGCCCACCGCCCAGCGCTGGGACGTGCTGGCCTTTGGCCACTTGCTGGAAGAAGTGTTGGGGCGCTTGGTGGTGTCAGAGGAGGCCGTCGCTTTGCGACAACGTTGGCAACCTTGGCAAACGGCCTGCCAATCCACCCAGGTTCACGAACGCCCTGCCATGTGCGAAGTGGCCCGCGCGCTGGCAGCATCCAGCGCGTGAACCCCTGCGCCACCGCTCACTTGGCGATGTTGCGGATCGACGCAATGCCGCCGAGCAGGCGCGTTTCCCGCACAATTTCGCGGTTCACCTGGGCCGGGGTGATGTTGCTGGGAATGTCCACGCCTTGCTGGCGCAGTTTGGCGTCCACTTCTTTGTCGCGCAGCACCCGCTCCATCACCGACACCATGTAGTTGACTTGGGCCTCCGACCAGCGGCGTGGCACCACCATCGCCGACCACACCCGGTAGTCAAACCCAATCACCCCGGCTTCATGCAGGGTGGGCACATCGGGCAACAAGTCGTTGCGGCCATAGCTGGTGACGGCCACCGCCTTGATTCCCCCCATGCGGCCATTGCTGCGTTTGGCCAGCGTCACCGGCACCATGCCCATGTGGACTTGGCCGGCACGGATGGCATCCAAAATCTGCGGGCCGTTGTTGAACGGTACATGGCGAGCCTTGAGCCCCCCCTTGATGCCGAGAAACTCCATGCCCAAGTGCCCCACCGAGCCTGTTCCCTGGGAGCCGTACTGCCATTTGTCCCCGGCGATGCGGGCCGTGGCCAAAAACTCGGCGGCCGAAGCGGTGCTGGGCTCCCGGGCGGATGCGACCAACACCATGGCATCCTCGGAGGTGAACGCCACAGGTCGTAGATCGCGGGAGGGTTCGTAGGGCAGGCTCGGATCGACCGATTTGGCCACCGTCAACGTGTTACTCATGACGATGGCAAGGGTGTGGTTGTCCGTGGACTTGGCCACGCGCACCGCCGCTTGGGTGCCCGCTTTGCCTTCTGCCATCTCCACTTTGACAGCTTGACCCATCACGCGTGACATGGGTTCGGCCAGCGTGCTGGCCAGCACTTCCGACACGCTGCCTTTGGCGAAACCGATCACCAAGGTGATGGGCTGGTTGGGCCAGGCTTCAGGTGCTGCGTGGGCGGTCAGGGGCAGGGCCAGGCCAGCCATTGCGCAGCGCAGCAGGGTTCGCCGATGGAGGATGTGTGAATCGTTCATGAACCAGTTGTTGCAATGAGACACATCCCGCACAGTATCGGATTTTTTGCCGGAGGACGGGGGGTTGTGTCAAGCTGGCACAGCCTGAAATGCAGGACGGGCACGCTCAGGCTCGCGTCAGCGTCATTTGGCCAGTTGGCGGATTTCGACAATGCCGCCCAGCAAGCGGTTTTCCCGCACGATTTCGCGGTTGACTTGCGCTGGGGTGGTGTCACGCGGAACATTGACGCCTTGCTGGCGCAGTTTGGTCACCCAGGGTTTGTCGTGCAGCACCCGATCCATCACCGCCACCATGTAACTGACTTGCGCCTCGGACCAGCGGCGCGGTGCCACCATGGCCGACCAAATGCGATGGTCAAAGCCAACCACGCCGCTTTCCCGAAGCGATGGGAGGTCGGGCAGCAATTCGGCACGACCATAACTCGTGACGGCCAAGGCTTTGAGGCCCTGCATGCGGCCATTGCCGGGCGTGGCCAGGGTGGTCGAGGTCATGCCCATCTGAACCTGGCCGCTGCGGATGGCCTCCAGCACCTCGGGGCCGCTGCCGAGCGCCACGTGTCGCGCTTTGAGACCGGCTTTCATGCCCAACAGCTCCATGCCCAAGTGGCCGACCGAGCCCACGCCCTGGGAGCCGTAGCGCCATTTGTCCCCAGCGATGCGGGCGGCGGCCAAAAAATCGGCCGCCGATGTGGTGCTGGGTTCCCGGGCGGCGGCCACCAACACCATGGCGTCGTCGGAGGTGAACGCCACGGGGCGCAAATCTTTGGAGGGTTCGTAGGGCAAGCTGGGGTCGATGGACTTGGCCACGGTCAGCGTGTTACTCATGACGATGCCCAGGGTGTGGCCGTCGGTCGATTGGGCCACGCGGGCAGCCGCCAGCGCACCGGATTTTCCCTCCACGATCTCGACCTTGACGGGCTGACCGATCACGCGGGACATCGGTTCAGCCAGCGTACTGGCCAGCACTTCCGACACGCTGCCTTTAGCGAAACCCACCACCACGGTGACCGGTTGCCCTGGCCAGAGTTCGGAGGCGGCATGGCCTGTCCAGGGCACACACAACCCGGCGGTACCCCAGCCCAACAGTGTTCGTCGGGAGTAAGTGCGAGAAAAAGTCATGACATTTTGTAACGATTGAAACACCCCGGCAAGGTATCTGTTTTCTCCCGTTCAGCATTGGGAGTTGTCTCTAGTTGACATTGGGCGTGAAATCGTTAGCCGTTGAGGAGAAAAGCCCTGGGTGGGCCAGTGCTCTCCTCGGTCAGTGACCAGCTCGCGTTCAGGCCAGCGCAAGGCGGCCAAGGCGGTGATGGCGGCTTCGGGGGCGAGTTGGCGGCGGCGTTCGAGGTAGCGCGCACCAGCGGAAAAATCGACGCAAAACACGTTGCGTCGCCGACCCATCCAAACCAAGGGCGACAAACCGTTGAACGGGTCGCGCTCGCGTGGCCCCAAAAGCGTGCCTGTGCGCTCGGGGTGGAGTCGGCGCCAGTAGTGGCCCACCACGACGGGGGTGATGTCGTCATAGTGCTGCCACCAGGGCTGGCGCTGGGTAAAACGCCAGCGGCCAGCGGCGAAAAAGGGCTGCTCGGTGCGACGCTCCACCCCGGAGGTCAACACCCGGATGGGGTGGGACATTTGTCGGCGTTCGTCCACCATCGCATGGGCGTGCAGCAGGGGCATGGGGTGATGGGGGTTGTCGATGTGCATGCCCCATTGCGCTTGTTCTTCCGCATGGCGATCGGCCAAACCTTCCATGACCACCCGGCGCATGGCCAGCACCTCCAACGCATCGAAGTGGCGGCGCAGGCCCAGGTGTTCCGGCATGCGCCGCAGCACCGCCACCGACGGGGCGTGCCAAGCGGCGTGAACCACGCGCAAATCGGGGCGCTCCAAAGCCAGCGGCAGACGCGAGAAAAAACTCAAAAACGCACTGCGCTCCACATCGGGCCCTTGGCCGGGCAGGGTGTTCCAGGGGTGGTAACACAGGTCGTGGGGGGCCTGTTCGTTCCAGAACCAGTCGTTGCCGTCGCGGTGTTCACCGATGAGCAAGTTCAGCTCATGGTTGCCAAGAATGGCCCAGGCTTTGCCTTGCTGAACCACGTCGCGCACCCAGCGCACCACGGCGGGCGAGTCGGGGCCCCGGTCGCACAGATCGCCGACAAACACCAAGTGGCGCCCAGCGGGGTGAACACCGTTGTCGCGATAACCCAGGTGGCGCAGCAAAGCAGCCAGCGCGTCGGCTTCGCCATGGACATCACCGACGATGTCCAGCGGGCCCGGGGGCAAAGAGGCAATCAAAGAAGAAGAAGCAGGCATGCGGCAACCACGCAGCGGGGGGCGGACAAAAAGAGGTCAAGAAACCGCACTGGGCGCCAGGGGCAGCCAGTCCAGATCCCGGGCGGGCACACCCAAGTCTTGCCACAGCTCAGGGTGACAACTGAACAGCAGCACCTGATGGCGGGTAGCGGCATCGTAGAGCACGGGTTTCATGCGTGTCAGGCGCTGAGCGTCGCTGTGGGACAGCACGTCGTCCAGCAGCAGCAGCGTGGGCCGACCTGCGTCGCGCAGCACATCGGCGTAGGCCAGGCGGGCGATGAGGGCGAGTTGTTCGCGGGCGCCAAAACTCAGGCGCTCGAAGTCATCGCGCTGGGCCACGCCGTGGGCGCTGGGGCGGCTCAGGCGGATGGGGGTGAGTTGTTCGTCCAAGTGCAGATCGGCCTCGGGCATCCACACACTCAGATAGTGGCGCAGACGGGCTTGCAGCGGTGTCTGTAGGCGCACCAAGGCGGCCTGACGCTTGTTGAGCAAACGCTGACACAGCCAATCCAGCGCTTCGGCCCGATGTTGCCATTCCGTCTGGCGTTGTTGGGCGCGTGCCAGGGTGCCGGCGATTTGCGCCCGCTCCTCCTCCAGCCCTTGGGCCCCGGCTTGTTGCAAGCTGGCTTCGAGGCGGGCCATGTCCAGGCGGCGTTGTTGGCGGGTGTGCTCCAGTTGCGCCAAGCTGCGCTCCAGGCGTTCGATGTCTTGGCGCACTCGTTCGGGCTGGGCGGCTTGCCACTGGGCTTGCAGGGTGGTGATGTCCTGGGCCAGACGGTGCAACGCTTGGGCGGTGGCGTCCAGTTGGGTGTTGACCTCGGTTTGGCGCTGCGCATGGGCGGGGTCGGTCAGTGTGGCCCATGCGGTGTCGCGCTCTTGCAAGGCGTTGGCGTGGTCGCGCTCACACCCGATGAGCTGTTCACGCGCTTGTTGCAACTGCTGCTGCGCTCGCTGCTCGGCCTGTTGGTGCTGCTGAAGCTGCGCTTCGGCCATGGACAGCTCCGGCGCTTCGTCTGCGGCTTCAGGGGCCGGGCACTGGGCCAGTTGCTGATGGGCTTGCTGCTCGCGGGCGTTGGCTTGGGCCACAGCATCCCGCAGGGCGTCCAGACCTTGCGGGGCGATCCAAGCCAGGGCTTGTTGGGCCAATTCGAGGCGTTGTTGCACCTGAGCGGCCTGGGTGTGCTGTTCTTGCGCCTGGGCCACGCTGTCCACCCCCGCTTGGTGCAGGGCGGCGGCGAGTTCGTCATGGGCGCGGCGCTCTTGGCGGGCCCAGTCTTGCCAATCGGTGTCGCCTGGTTCAAAGCGCAGCCAGCCGCCTTCGGCCAGATGCACGGTGGTGGCTTGTTCGAGGCGCAGCTCCCCTTCTCCTTGCACGGTCCGCAACGGCACGCCGGCGGTGGTTTCCAAACGCAAGCGCTGGCCGTCAGGCAGTTGGAATTGCAGCCGCGCCGCCGCTGCCTGGCGGCGCAACATACCGTCTTGCTGTGCCCGCTCCAGTTGCACCAGGCGTTGCAATTGCGTGCGATCCAGTGGCCGGGGCGGCAGTTGTGCCCGCAGCGCGTCCAAGTGCTGCTGCTCGGTTTGAGCGCGTGCCAGGGTGCCTTCCAGTTGCTGGCGCGTTTGCCAAGCCTCTTGCCACTGCTGTTGCCATTGGCGGCGTTTGTCGGCGTGGCGGGCGCGTTGCACGGCCTCGCGGGCGTTCACCAATTGGGCGGTGGCGCGTTGCAGAACACCTTGCAGGGCCTCCACCTGGGCACGGGCCGGCGCCAGACGGGCGGCGCAGGCCAGCAGCGTTTGCTCACGTTGCGTCAACGCTTCGGTTTGCTGCGTCAGCGCTTGGCGTTGCGCCTGCCAAAACACCTGCTGCTGCTGGCTGTGCTGCTGCTGCTGGCGCAGGGTGTCCAAGCGATGGGCCCATTGTTCGACCTCCGCATGGCGGGCGCGGGCGGTTTGAAGCTGCTGCGCCAAGCTTTCCCAGGGGCGCTGCTCGTTGTCCAGCGTCTCGCGGGCTTGCAGGCCGGCCAACATGTCCACCTGCTGCCGGTGTTGGGTGATTTGGCCGTCCAGCGCATCGAGTTGGGTTTGCAGGGACTGCACTTCCTCCTGTGCTTGCAGCAAAGGCCCCCGGGGGCGGCCCGTGCTGGTCAGCAGTTGAGCGCGTTGGGCTTGCAGGTCGTGCAACACCGCGTCGCCGCCCGTGGCCACCAGCGAGCCCCCCACGGCGGCCCCCAGTTGTTGCAGCGCATTGTGCAAGTGGCTGTGCGCGTGCGGGGCGGCGCCATCCAGGTCGTGGCCACAGCCCTGCTCCACCCACAGCAAACCCGGGATGCCCCAATGCTCTGGCCGACTGCCACCGCGCAGCGCAAACTGAAAACCAAACTGCTGGGCCAGCCAATCTTCGGCTTCGACGCCTTCGAGCTGCCGGCCATCGGGCAGATCGAGCAAGCAGCGTTTGCGGCTCAGAAACCGTTTGACGAGGCGATGGGGCGCACCATTCAGCGTGAAATCCAACTGGACTTCAGGCGCTGCGGCAGGCTCATCCAAGGGCCGCAAATCGTCCACCGTGGTGGAGCGGTGGCGCTCTAGGAACGCGGCGCGCAGCGCACGGGCCAGGGTGCTTTTGCCGCTTTCATTCGCGCCGGTGATGAGGTTCAGGCCAGGGTCGAGGTCGCGCAGTTCGAACGTGCCACGGAAGCGGCGCAGTTGTTCGACCCGCAGCCGGGTCAGGTGCAATTTCACGGCGTGTTCACAGGGCTGGAGGAGGGCGAAGGGTGGTGGCGCATCAAGGTTTCGGTCAGCAGGGCCAGGGCTTGCGCGGGCACGGGTGACGCTGGGGGCGTCAGGGCGGCATCGCGCAGTTCGGCCAGCAGTTCACCCACATAGCCATCGGCGTGCAGGGCGGACAGCTCATCGTCCGTGGGCGCCAAACTCAAACCGTCCAGGGTGCTTTCCAAGTGACGCACACGGGCCTGTGTCTCACCCAGGGCGGTTTGCAGCCGGGCGCGGCCTTGCAGATCCAAGCGACCGTTCAGGCGCAGATCGATCACATCATCGGCCTGTCGGTCATGCAGCCAAGCCAGCACCGCGTCCAGATCGGACGGCACGTTGAGCGTGACTTGATGTTGCCACCAGCGGTGCTGCCCCACCGGCAGGCGGTGTACTTCGGGCGGCGCGTGGTGGCTCACATCCACCCGCAACGCCCAGCCGGCTTCGTTGGCGCGAAAACGATCGGGCTCCGGGGTGCCGCTGTACCACGTGCGTTCGTTGATGCACTTGCAACCGTGCCAGTCGCCCAGCGCCAAATAAGCCAAGTTGGCGCGCTGGGCGCGGTCGGCAGCGATCGGGTTGGGCGCGTCGATGCTCTCTGGTAGAAACCCCGACACGCACCCATGTGCCAATCCCACACGCACCCAACCCGCAGGCGTGGGGGTGTGGTCGAACCAAGCCGTCAGATCGTGAACCGTGTGACGCTGGGTGAGTGGCGCAGGCAGCACCACCAACCCGGCGCTGGGCAACGCGATGGGCTCAGGCCGCAGCGCCAGATGCACATGCGCCGGCACGATGCCCAACTGTTGCGCCTGTTGCCAAACGCCTTGGGCCAGGGCGGCGTCATGGTTGCCCGGCAGCAGCACCCACGGCCCCGCAAAACCTTGGAGCGCCAGAAACAACCGCCGCAGCGTGCGCTCGGACAGGATTTGCGCATCAAACACATCTCCCGCCACCAGCACGGCATCGACTTGCTCATCCCGGGCCAGTGCGGCGAGGCGCTCAACGGCAGCCAAGCGAGCCTCCGCCAGCAAAACGGCGCTCTCAGGCGCAAAACGAGTGAAGGCACGGCCAATCTGCCAATCGGCGGTATGCAAGAAACGTGGCACCGGACAGTTCTCCCCATCGAGATTCACATGATAGGGGGATGGGCATGGCACCCCCCTAGAACAAGAGGGGCCGGCGACAAGAGGATGCCCCCTGACACTGAATGGTCAGCAATCCTGCCTATCCTCAATTCGATCAAGTCACCCTAGAGTGAGCTTGTACGCAAAAAAACCAGCCGGAGCCGCCCATGAAACTGTTTTCGCGCATTGCCAAGACCCCGCCGCCGGTGCCAACCGTCGGCCACCCCACCACCGCACGCCGCCAAACCGACGCCACAGATGTGGGCTACGAGGCCGCCTTGCCCTTTTTGAACAGCCAGTTGCCCAACCCCGTGACGGGGTCGGCAGCGTCCTCGAAGTGGGCCAACTGGCGCCGGCGCTGGTTCGCCGGCCATTCCGCCTGAGCGCTGGTCGCTCAGTGGCCGCTGTGCCCCGCTGGCTTGCGCACTTGCAGCGTGGCTGACGCCGGGGCTGTGGCCGCCCGTGGAGTGGCGGGTGCGGTGCCCGTCCACTCATAGGCGCGGGTGCCTGCTGGGGCTTCGTACCAGCCGGGATCGCGGTAGTCCCCATGCGGTTGGTTTTTTCGCACCTTCAGCACGCTGAACATCCCCCCCATGCCCACCCCGCCGAAGGGGCCTTCGCCCGTCATCATGGGCAGGGTGTTGTCGGGCAAGGGCATCTCCATTTCGGTCATGTCGTGCATGCCCTTGTCGCCCATGAGCATGTAACCCGGGATGTGCTGCTGGATGCGCCGCGCCACATCCTCCTGTTGAGCCCCCAGCAGCGTGGGCACGTTGTGGCCCATGGCGTTCATGGTGTGGTGGCTCTTGTGGCAGTGGAACGCCCAGTCACCCGGCTCATCGGCGATGAACTCGATCTGCCGCATCTGCCCCACGCCCACATCGGTGGTGACTTCCGGCCAGCGCGCCCCCATCGGAACCGGCCCGCCGTCCGTCCCCGTGACCGTGAACTCGTGGCCATGCAGGTGAATGGGGTGATTCGTCATTGTCAGGTTGCCCACGCGGATGCGCACCCGATCGCCCAGGCGCACGTTCAGGCTGTCGATGCCCGGGAACACGCGGCTGTTCCAGCCCCAGAGGTTGAAGTCCAGCATCGTCATCACTTTGGGGGTGGCGCTGCCGGGTTCGATGTCAAAGGCATTCAGCAAGAAGCAGAAGTCGCGCTGCACCTCGCTGATCAGCGGGTGGGGCTGCTTCGGGTGGGTGATCCACAAGCCATACAGCCCCATGGCCATTTGCACCATTTCATCCGCGTGGGGGTGGTACATGAACGTGCCAGGGCGTCGGGCGGTGAACTCGTACACATAAGTTTTGCCCACGGGGATGGCGGGCTGGGTCAAACCGGCCACGCCGTCCATGCCGTTGGGCAGGCGTTGGCCGTGCCAGTGAACCGCGTGGGGTTCGGGCAAGCGGTTGGTGACGAAGATACGCACCCGGTCGCCTTCCACCACTTCGAACGTCGGGCCGGGGCTCTGGCCGTTGTAGCCCCAGAGGTTGGCCACCATGCCGGGCGCCAGCTCGCGCTTGACCGGCTCGGCCACGAGGTGAAACTCCTTCACGCCTTGGTTCATGCGCCAAGGCAGCGTCCAGCCGTTGAGCGTGACGACAGGTTGATAAGGCCGGCCCGTGCTCGGATACAGCGGCGGCAGGGTATCTGGTTTGGTTTGCAGCACCGGTTCGGGCAAGGCGGCCAGGGCCACGCGGCTGACGCTGGTGGCGGCCACCGCCGCACCCACGGCAGCGCCGTGAAACAGTTGACGTCGAGAAACCATGGAGACTGTCCTCAGTGATTGGCGCCGGCATCGGCGCTGCGGCTGGTGTTGGCCGCATTCAGCGACATCGGGGAGACGGGGCCACGCAAAGCTTGGTCGAGTACGGTTTGGGCCAGCCAAAAATCGCGCTGGGCTTGGATGGACTCGGTGACCGTGGTCATCTGGTTGCGGGCGTCGGCCAGCAAATCCAGGGGGCCGATGAGCATGCCGTTGTAGCGCAGCAGGTTTTGGCGTGAAACCTCTCGTGCCAGTGGCAACAGTTCGTCCTGGTACTGCCGAGCGATTTGCCAGGCGCCGCGCCAAGTGGCTTCGGCTTCACGCACCTGGGAGCGCGCTTCCTGGGCGATTTGTGCTGCCAGGTGCATGTTCTGGCCGTACAGCACTTCGGCGCGGGCAGCGCGAGCGCCACCCCAATCGAACAATGGCAACTCGAAACTGACTTCCCAGCCGGTTTGCGTCGGTGCCTCGTTGGAGGTGCTGCGAATGGCGCTCAACTCCAGTCCGTTGACGAACCCGCGCAAACGCCCCGCCCCCAACTCACGCGCCCGGCGTTCGAGTTGTTGGCGTGCGGCGGCCACATCCAACCGTTCGGCCAGCGCTTGGCGCTCCAGTTCCGGACGCTCAGGCAGTTGCTTGGGTAACTCAGGCAGTTGTTCGGGCAGGCGCAACGCTTCGGGGCGATCACCCAGCCCGAGGTCGCGGGCCAGCCGCTCGCGGCTGGCTTGGGCGGCCAGCCGGGCGCGGATCCGTTGTCGCTGGCCTTCCGCTGCCAACACCTGTTCGCGGGCACGCTGAACAGGGCTGAAGTTACCGGCTTGCTCCAGCCGTCGCGCCAAGGTGGCGCCGGTGTCGGCGGCATCGTGCCAGCGGGTCAGGGTGCGCAAGGTGTGTTCGGCGGCGACGGCCTGGTAGTAACTCTGGCGCACTTGGGTGAGGTGTTCGAGCACCGCCAGCGCCACTTGTTGGCGTTCAGCGGCCAGGCGGCGATCCTCCAAGTCGCTGATCCACGGGCGCAACAGCCAGTGGCCCAGTTCCAGCCCTAAACTCCATTCGGTTTCGCGCTCGCTGCCACGGGCCAGGCGCGACACGCTCAAGCGGGGATTGGGCCAACCCACCGCTTGCACGCGTTCGGCTTCGCTCACGCCCAGGGCGTGCAGCCTCACCTGCAAGCCGCGATGCAGCAGCAATGCCACCCGCACTGCACCCTCGGCATCCAGGGGGGCTTGCAGCAGCGCGTCGGCCTGGGCTGTGGCGGTACGGACGGCGTCTTCGTCGCGTTGCAGCGTCAGCGTGGTGGCCGCATCGGCCAGATGGGGGGAGAGTTGGGCGTGCAGCGGTTCGGTCACACCGCGTTCGCTCCAACTGGCGCAGCCGCTCAGGCTGAGGGCCACCGCCAATGCCGCCCATGACGGCCTATGAACAAGACGCGGCGCACACGCACGCCGCCGGCTGGCTCCTCGGAGCCAGGCAGGGAGATTCATCATGAAAATTCCTCGAATCGGTGGGGTTCAGACGATGGAAAACAGCGTCAAACCCAACGTCGAGGGGGGCGTTCAAGACCTGGTAAATCCGGGCTGGGCGGCAGAGGCCAGGGGGTCGCGGGCATGGGCCGTGCCTGTGCAGAAGGCTCTTGCCAAGCCAGTTCCGCAGGTGGGCCGGCGGGCCAATGCAGACAGGCGACGCAGTCTGCACACGGATGAGCTTCGGGGCTGGCGTTGGGGGTGGGGTGGCAAGGGGGGTCTTCGGCCAGTGACGCCATCGCATGGGCGGGGGGCGGTTCAGCAGGCCACGCACAGCGCTGCCACAGCCCCCACAGGGCTTGTGCGAGCACGCATCCCATCAGGAGCGCCCCCAGCCAGCGATGCCAACCTCGAATTTGCATGGCCGGCAGTGTACGTGCCGCGCCCTCGGAGAATCGCGGGCGTTGCAAAACCTGCCGAGAAAGGACAAACAATGCGTCGGGGATGTCGAGGGTGGAACAGCGTGTGGCGCTGGGTGGGGGTGTTGTGGTTGATGGCCTGGCCATGGCCGACGCGGGCCGACCCGATCATCATCCAAGCGGTCGGGGACGTCATGCTGGCCGGCCCCTGGACCCCGCAATTGCGCAAGCTCGGTTACCGCCGTGTGTTCGACGGTGTGGCCGCTGAGTTGGCGTTGGGGCACCTGAATGTGGCGAACTTAGAGTCCCCGATTGCCGAAGGCGGGGTGGAGTTTGTGGACAAACGGTTTCGCTTTCGGGCCGAACCTGCGGTGGCTGGGGCGCTGCGGGCAGCGGAATTTCACCTGGTGAACCTGGCCAACAACCACACCATGGATTTTGGGGAACGCGCTTTGGCCGAAACCCTGCTGAACCTGCGCCGCGCCGGGGTGAGCTGGTTTGGTGCGGGCGGTGACCTGGCCGCAGCACGCAAGCCGATGATCTTCAACATCGCCACCCCGGGCCGGCCTGCTGGGCGGCGCGTGGCGTTCTTGGGGTATTCCTCGGTGCTGCCTGCTGACTTTTTTGCTACGCCGCAGCGTGCCGGCGTGGCGCCGGCCCGCCCCGACCGCATGGTCGAAGATGTGCGTTTGGCCCGGCGTTTGGCCGATGTGGTCATCGTGTCACTGCACTGGGGGGCGGAGGCGCAATCCGAGGTGCAGGCGTTCCAGCGCGAATGGGCGCATCAGTTGGTGGACGCAGGGGCGGATGTCATCCTTGGGCACCATCCGCATGTGCTGCGGGGCATCGAGCGTTACCGCCACGGGTTGATTGTGTACAGCCTCGGCAATTTTGCGTTTGCCAGCCGCAGCGCCATCGCCGATGTCAGCGTGTTGGTGCGGCTCTACCTGGACGGGCCCGTGCGCTGGGCCGAACTGGTGCCGATCGACGTGTTGCACGCCCGTGTCGGTTTTCAGCCGCAGGTGCTGCGGGGGCGGGCGGGGTTGGCGGTGGCGTTGCGGCTGCATCGTTTGTCCGAGCCTTTGGGCACGCCGGTGTACCAGACCCGCGAAGGACGCTACTTTGTCAATTTTTCACAACCCCCTGCGGCGTCAGCGCCGCAGGCGTTGGGACGTTGAGTCAGGCGGCAGTGTTAAGTTTCTTTGCGGGGCATCGTTGCCCCAGGCTGCTGACAAGGAGTTTGCCGTGTTGAAAATTGCCCGTTGGACCGCGTTGTCCGTTTGCTGTGCCGCCGTGTTGAGCGGTTGCGTGGTTGCTCCCGGCCCGTCGTATGACACCCAGGATCACCGTCACCCGCGCCGTGCCCCGCAGCCCAGCCCCAGCGTGATCGTGGTGCCCGCCACCCCAGCGCCCAACACCGATACCCCCCCGCCGCACAACCGGAGCGCCACGGGCGGGAGCGTTTGGAGGAGCAGCAGGCCCGCGAGCAGCGTCGGGAAGACAAGCGCGAGGCCCGTGAGGAACGGCGGGAACAGCGTCAGGAGGTGCGCGAGCAGCGCCGCGAGCAAAAACAAGAAGCCCGTGAGCAGCGCCGCGAGGACAAACGCGAAGCCCGCGAACAGCGTCGGGAAGACAAGCGCGAAGCCAAAAAGAACGAACAAGACAAGAAGTGACCCCCGACGCTGGGCCTCATCCCACCGCGTCGGGTTGCTGGGCCGGGGCGGCTTGGGCAAACGCTGGCCGCTGGCTGCACGCTGCATCGATGGCGGCGATCAATGGCCAACGCGCCACGTCCACCCCGAAACGCCGGGCGCTTTCCACCTGGGGAATCAAGTAAACATCCGCCAGGGTGGGCCTGGTGCCGAAGCACACGCCCGGGTCGCGGGCGGTGTCGGCGGCCAACAGGGCTTCGATGGCATCGAACCCGGCGCCGATCCAGGTGGCGCACCACGCTTGAATGCGCGCCTCGTCACCGCCCCACTGGTGGCGCAGGGTTTCGAGGATGCGCCGGTTGTTGATCGGGTGGATGTCGCACCCCACGATGGCGGCCAACGCCCGCACCCGTGCCCGCGCCAGTGGGTCGGCGGGCAACAGTGCGGGTTCGGGGTAACGCTCTTCCAGCCACTCGATGATGGCGGGGGACTGAATCAGCACCTCGCCCGCGTCCAATTCCAGGGCCGGCACCAGCCCTTGGGGATTCAGCGCTTTGAATGCGGGTTGCAGATGCGCCTCTCGGCGCAAATCCACCGCCACGTAGTCAACGTCCAGCCCCTTGAGGTTCAGGGCGATGCGCAAGCGGTGGGAGGTGCCGCTGCGAAAGAAGTTGTGCAGTTTCATTCGGCGGCACCGATGCTCAACGTCACCTCGCCCACGCCGGCGACGTGGCCTCGAATCACATCCCCGCTGACCACCGGGCCCACGCCTTCGGGCGTGCCGGTGTAAATCAGGTCGCCGGGTTGCAGGTGATAGAACAAACTCAGGTCGGCGATGATTTCGCGGATGTTCCAGATGAGTTTGCCCACGTCCGAACACTGCTTGGTTTGCCCGTTGACGCTCAACGCAATCTCGCCGGACTCGATCACTTCACCCGGCAGCGGCACGACCTCGGAACACACCGAGCCTTGTTCGATGTCCTTGCCCAAATCCCAGGGGCGACCCTTGTCGCGGGCCACCAGTTGCAGGTCACGGCGGGTCATGTCCAGGCCGCAGGCGTAGCCGTAGATCAGTTCGTGCGCCCGTTCAGCAGGCACCCGAAAACCCGGCTGGCCGATGACCAGCACCAATTCCATCTCGTAGTGGTAATTGCGCGTCTCGGGCGGATAGGCCACCGTGGCGCCACTTTCCACCAAGCTGCTGGGGGATTTGGTGAAGTAAAACGGGCGTTCCACGCTTTTGTCCACCGGTTTGCCCATTTCCACCGCATGGGCGTGGTAGTTACGGCCCACGCAAAAAATGCGATGCACAGGCAGGCGCTCACCCAAACCGCGCACCGGCAGCGAAGGGATGGCGGGAGGGTTCCACAAATAAGACATGTCAGTTCCTTACTTCGTACACGCCCAGCTTGCGGTGCAGCGGGCTTTCATCGGCGATGAACACACAACTCGGCGCATCGGCCAGGGTGTTGTGCAGGGTGACGGCGGTGTAGCCGGGGGCGCAGCAGGTGTCGGCGGCTTGGAGTGTGAAGGTGTGGGCCTCGATCTCCACGGCCACCGCCCCTTCGATCAAGTGAAACACTTGGGCGGGTGAGCGTGCCGGCAGCCGCAGCGTCTGCCCGGGGCGCAACATCAGGGCGTGGAAACCGAGGATGTTTTCCGCATCGGCGCCCGTTTCGGGGTTGACGTAGGTGATTTGCACCGCCTCCAACGCCGGCTGATCGGCGGCCAGGGCAGCGAGCGCGGCGCGGGCCTCCGCCCACGGATAACGCAGCATCGGATACGCATTGCCGCTGCGCCCAAACACCGGCGTGGGCACCAAGCCGCCGCGTGCGTAGGCTTGATCGCCGCGCCCCGGGCGTTGTGTTTGGCGCTGGCCTTCGATGGCGTAGCTGGTTTCCATGTAGTAGACCAGCGGCAAATCCAGCACATCGAGCCAGACCACGGGTTCGGTGCCGTCGTGGCCGTGCTCGTGCCACAGGCCAGTGGGGGTGAGGATGAGGTCGCCCCGACTCATGGGGCATTTTTCGCCATCGACCGTCGTCCATGCGCCCTCCCCTTCGACCACCATGCGCACCGCGTTGGGCGTGTGGCGGTGGCTGGGCGCCCACTCGCCGGGCAGCAGCAGTTGCATGCCCAGGTACATGGCGGCGCTGGCTTTCATGTTGTCCAGACCGTGGCCGGGGTTGGCCAGCACCAGCACGCGGCGCTCGGCTTTTTCCATCGGCGTGAGTTCGCCGGCGCGCATCAAGAGCGGACGCAGGGCCGCGTAAGGCCAACAAATGGGCCGGGTGTTGGGGCGGGGTTGGCCCGGCGGCAACACGGCGCGCAGGCTGGGCCACAGGGGCACGAGGTTTTGAGCGCGCAGGGCGTCCACGTACTCGGCGGGCAGGTCTTCGAGGCGTCCAAGTTCTTGCATGGCAAGGGCTTTCGTGGCAAAGATCAAGAAAAATCAGGACAAATCGAGGCATTTGCCCACGTTCCAGCCGTAGAGCCATTCCATGGCGTCGTAGAACCGTTCGGCGCTGCGGCCCTTCCACAAGCTGTTGCGCACCAGGCGCTCGACGCCCTCGGCGTGGTAAATGCGCCCCATCTCCCGCCCACTCAGCACGATGCGGGCGGTGCGCGCCACGCGGGATTTCTGGTAGAGCGGCAGCCCCTTGTCCCAATCATTGCCGTGGACGCGCAGGGCTTCGCCCAGCGTCACCGCGTCTTCCAACGCCATGCACGCGCCTTGGGCCATGTACTGAGTGGTTGGGTGGGCGGCGTCGCCCAGGATCGTGGCCCGACCAAACACCCAGGTGCCGATGGGCTCTTTGTCCGCCGTGGCCCAGCGGCGCCAGCTCTTGGGCAGCTCGATCAACTGACGCGCTTGCGGGCAAATGCCTTGGAAGTAACTTTCGACCTCTTCTTTGCTGCCGTCCGTCACGCCCCACTCTTCTTGCTGACGGCTGTGGAAAGTGACCACGACGTTGTACTGCTCGCCCCCGCGCAACGGGTAGTGAACCAGGTGGCACTTGGGGCCGACCCAAATGCTGGCGGCGTTCCACTTCAGTTCATCGGGAAAATCGTGCTTGTCCACCACAGCGCGGTAAACGACGTGGCCGGTGACACGCGGCGGATCGTTCACATACTGCTGGCGCACCACCGAGCGCACGCCATCGGCCCCGATGAGGGCGCAGCCGGTGAACTCGCGCCCATCGGCACACCGCACCGTCACTTCACCCGCGTGTTGCTCGACTTGCACCACCCGCGCCGAGGTGTGAAACGCCACCTGGCCGCATTCCTGCGTGCCTTCGAGCAGCGAGTTATGCACGTCCACGCGGTGGATCACGGCATAAGGGTTGCCGAAGCGCTCGCGGAAGCGCGCATCCGTGGGGATCTTGCCGACTTGGTAGCCATCCAGCGCGTCGTGCATCACCATGTGGTCGGTGTACACCGCACGGCTGCGGGCTTTGGGGCCGACGCCCAGCGCATCAAACGCATGGAACGCATTCGGGCCCAACTGGATGCCGGCGCCAATTTCCCCAAGCTGGGCCGCCTGTTCCAGCACCACCACCCGGAAACCTTGGCGCACCAAAGCCAAAGCCGCCGCCAACCCCCCGATGCCGCCACCGGCCACCAACACCGGTAGCCCGGTTGCTTCATCACCACCTGTTTGCGCTTGCGTCATGCCTGTCTCCTGCCAAATCGCATGCTGATTATTTGCATACTGATGATTAGTGTATTGAACTGAAAATCACCATCGTCAGCGGGTAAACCCTGGGGGCGTCAGGCTGTGACACCATCGCAGCATGGACACTTCTGACCTCGCCTCGTCGCCGGACGCCTTCGCCGAGCTGCCCGGCCATTTCATTCGTCGCTTGCAACAAATCGCGGTGGCGATCTTTCTTCAGGAAACCGAAGCCTTCGGCATCACCCCGGTGCAGTTCGCTGCTTTGCAGGGGGTGGCGGCGCAGCCGGGGGTGGATCAGCGCACCCTGGCCCGCACCATCGGGTTCGACACCTCCACCATCGCCGGTGTGATCGATCGGCTCGAATCCCGAGGGTTGATGCAGCGCCAAGTCAGCCCAAACGATCGGCGGGTGCGTTTGCTCACGCTCACGCCGGCGGGGCAAGTGCTGCTCATCGCCATCGTGCCGCCGATGCTGCGAGCGCAAGAACGCATCTTGGCGCCGCTGTCCGACGCCGATCAGCAGGTGTTTCTGCGCATGCTCAAAACCCTGGTGCTGGCCAACAACGAACTCAGCCGCGCCCCCAGCGATGGCGTATGAATGTCCCGCAATCCGTTGGCAGCACTTCACATTGCCTTGACAATCCCGCCCCGGCGCTGTGAGGGCGCCGTTGTCGCATCAAGCCGCAGTGTGGGAGCTGCCAAGGAGATTCGGGATGTTGGATTTACGCATGGTGGACGTGGCGATTTCGCTCGCTCTGCTTTACATGATGATGGCTGGTTTTGTCAGCGGGTTGCAGGAATGGTTGTCAAATGCCGTTCAAATGCGCGGAAAACATCTGCAAAAAGGGATTTCGACCTTGTTGCATGAGGTGATCACGCCCGACCAGAACAACGAGCTAACGATGGCGATTTACAACCATCCGTTGATCGAAGCAACCCGCCAGGGGACGCGGCTACCGTCCTACATCACCGCTGCCACGTTTTCTACCATCTTGGCCGAAGAGCTGGTGAACCGCTCGCGCAAGCGCAAGGGATTGCCGGAAGCCCACGATCCCGAAGAATTCTTCGCCGGCATGCGGGATGCGGTGGCCGACATCCAAAACGACAAACTGCGCCAATCCCTGACGGTGGTGCTCAAGCACGCGGGCAACGATGCGGGCTCCATCAAACAAGCGCTCGAATCGCACTTTGACAACACCATGGAGCGCGTTTCTGGCTGGTACAAACGCAACGTGCAGTGGATGGCATTTGGCATCGCCATGACCTGTGCCGTGGCGTTCAACGTGGACAGCCTGGCCATCATCAAAAAGCTGAACTCCGACCCGGCGCTGACGGCGGCCATGGTCGATCAAGCGGCTGCTGGGCAACAGCTTGCTGCCGAACCGACGGTCGAGGCTGCCAGTCAGCCTGCCACGTTGCGCACCCTGTACGTGCAAAGCAAGCAGATCAAAAACACGGCCCTGCCGCTGGGCTGGGAAAACGGCCTGGCCCCGTTGACCGAGAAAGGGCTGTGGGGTCTGTTCCTGACTGTGCTGGGTTGGGTGATCACCGCCGCAGCGGCCACCCTGGGCGCACCGTTCTGGTTTGACGTGATTTCGCGCCTGGTGCCGCTGCGCAGCTCCAACAAGCCGGCTGCCAAGTAAGCGCGGCGCTCAACGGGCCACCGGGTCAATGCGCCAGGTGGCGCCGTGGGCGATCAAGCGCAGCGCTTCGGCGGGAAGTTGCTGCGCGGCCAGCGCTTGGGCCACATCTTCCTGGGTTTGTTCGGGGGACTCATCGGCCAACGGGAAGGTGCCCCAGTGGATGCCCAAACTGTGCCGAGCCCCCACGTCACGGTGGATTTGCACGGCTTCCGTCGGGTTGACGTGCTGATCCTTCATGAACTCGCGGGGCTCGTAGGCCCCGACCGGGATGAGGGCCAACTCCAACCCGGGAAAACGCTCTCCGATGGCGCGGAAGTCGGCGCTGTAACCGGTGTCGCCCACGTAGTAGGCGCTGCGTCCGCCCTTGCGCAGCACCCAGCCGCCCCAGTGGGTGGTGTGGCGGTCGAACATGCCGCGTGCGCTCCAGTGGTGCGCCGGCACCCCGGTGACCTCCACCCCCGCCAGTTCGGCGTGCTGCCACCAGCCCAGCACCTGCACGGGGCCGATGCCCTCGTCCTTCAGCAGGCTTTGTACGCCTTGCGGCACCACAAACAGCGGTGCTCCGCCAGGTTGGGCCATCAGTTGGCGCAGGCTGGGCACGTCCAGATGGTCATAGTGGTTGTGGGACAGCAGCACGATGTCGATGTGCGGCAGGGCCTGGGGCGCATAGGGCAGCGGCGTGAACCGCTCCGGCCCGGCCCAGCTCACGGGGCTGGCGCGTGGGGAGAACTGCGGGTCGGTTAACAGCGTCACCTCGTCGAGCCGCAGCAGCACACTGGCGTGACCCAACCACGTGGCCGACAACTCGCCCGGCTGCGCCGCCGCCACGCCCTGGGCCTCGCGCACCACGGGCAGTGGGCCGGAGCGTGGCAGGCCCGCATCGCTGCTGCGCGAAACGCTCCACGCCAGCACATCCCACAGGGGTTTGTCGATGCGTGAGCCGTCGGTGTTGGCGTAGAGCGTGGCGGCGGCCCAAGCCAAACTCGCCACAGAGCCGATGCCAAGGGTCAGTGCGCCCCGGCGCCACCACGAATGGCGAGTGGCGGCGGCGGTCAAGACAGAAGGATCAGGTGTCATGGGCCACGATTTTGCCCATGCGGGACGCGCAGGCTTTAGGTGAGCAACCAGTCGGCGTCGTTCAAGGCGGTTGTTTGGGTGAAGGTGGCCAACAGGCTCAGCTCGTCGGCCTGGATGACGCTGTCTGCCGTGGAGGACGTGAACAGGTACAGCGCCCCATCGTTGCCATCGTTCACCAAGACCCAGGCGGTTTGTCCGCTGGCATGGCTGCCATTGACCGGCCCCAAAGCGGAGGCCACGGTGCTGGCGTCCAGCGCGTCCAGTGCGGTGCTGAGGGTGATCCGCTCGGCGGTGGCGCTGACACTGTCCCCAGCCGCCACGGTGACGCTGTTCTCCAATACCTTGTCACCATCGCCCACGCGCAACCCGACTTCCAGCAGATCGACACCCAACTCAAAGTCGGTGATGACGTCACTGCCGACCGTGTCCCCGATCCAAAACGCATCCGAGCCCGCGCCACCTGTCAGGGTGTCGTCACCGTCGCCACCGTCGAGGAAGTCATTGCCTTCGCCCGCGTCCAGCACATCATCGCCGGCGCCGCCGAACAGATCGTCGCTGCCGGATTCGCCTTGCAGCACATCGCGGCCTTCACCACCGTACAACTGATCGTCGTCGCTCCAGCCGTTCAGCACGTCGTTGCCGTCGTCGCCGTACAACTGGTCGTCGCCCAGCGAGCCACTCAGTTGGTCGTTGCCCTCGTTGCCACGCAACAGGTCGTCACCCGAATAACCGTCGAGATCGTCGTTGCCGCTGCCGCCCAGCAAGGTGTCGTCACCGGCATCGGACAACAGTTGATCATCACCGGCGCCGCCATCCAGCCAGTCGCCACCGTCACCGCCACTCAGCAAGGTGTCGTTGCCGCTGCCGCCTTGCAAGGTGTCGCTGCCACCATGGCTGTCCAACCGGTCGGCGCCGGCGCCGCCTTCCAGCACATCCCCCCAGTAACTGCCAGTGACGTTGTCGTCCATCGCCCCCCCGACAAAGTGCAGGGACTCGATGCTGCTGAGCCGGTCCCCGTTGAACTCTGCCCGGCTCTGGCCCGCTTGATCGCTGAAGTTGATGTGTGCGGCCTCATCGTCACTTTGCTGGTAGAGGACTTGATCGACCCCCTGCCCGCCCATCAAGGTGTCGCGGCCCGATCCGCTCTCGAACGTGTCGTTGCCGCTGCCCCCGAACAGGTGGTCGTCGCCGGCGTCGCCTGCCAGTTGGTCATGGCCGCTGCCGCCCCATACCAGGTCATCGTCTTCACCGCCATGGAGCTGATCGTTGCCGCCGTCCCCCAGGAGCATGTCGCCACCCTGGCCGCCTTCGAGCACATCGTCGCCTGCATCGCCTTCCAGCTCATCGTCGCCCCCGGCGCCTTGCAGGGTGTCGGCGCCGTTGCCACCGAGCACCCAATCGTCGGCCTCGCTGCCAAGGCAGTGCAGGAGTTCGATGTTGCGCACCTCATCCCCGTCCAGCAGGGCGTTGGCGGCGCCGGCCACCTCGCTGAAGTCAAGTTCCCCACCCACCTCGGTGCCGCTCCAATCGAGCAGAAGCACATCCAGGCCGGCGCCGCCATCCAGGGTGTCTTGACCGTCGCCACCCCAAAGCGTGTCCTGGCCTTCGCCGCCGTCCAGAACGTCGTCCCCCGCCCAGGCACTCAGGACATCGTGGCCACTGCCGCCCCGCAGGGTGTCGGTGCCGTCTGCGGCCCACAGCGTGTCGTCGCCCGTGCCACCCAACATCAGGTTGGCGCCTAACCCCCACCCTGCGTCCAACTCATCGTTGCCTTCTGCACCGTTGAGGGTGTTGTCGCCGTCGTTGGCATCAAAGTCCGGCGTGTTGTCCAAGTTTTCGCCTTGGCCGCCGTAAATCGTGTCGTCGCCGGCGCCGCCGTTCAGGTCGTCGCTGCCGTCGCCGCCCGTCAGGGCATCCGCTTGATTGCCGCCCTGCACAACATCGTCACCACCCCCTGTGGCGAAGTGATGCGTGCTGCCGTCGCTGCCCACCAGCGTGTCGTCCCCGCTGCCGGTTTGGATGTCGAACACCTCCACGTTACGCACCACGGCCCGGCCCACTTGAACACCCTCGTTTTGGGTGAACTGCCAGTTCACAGCGTCGGTTGAGGTGGACAGGTTGCACGTCACCTTGTCGGTGCCCTCGCCACCGTCCAGCGTTTCGGCACCGCCCGTGGTTTGCAGTTCGTCATCACCGGCGCCGCCTTCGACCCGGTTGAGGCCCTTGCCACCATTGAGCAAGTCATCGCCAGCCCCACCTCGCAGGGTGTCGTTGCCTGTGCCGGTGAACAAGCGATCGGCGCCTTGTCCTCCTGTCAAACTGACGCGCTCCATACCGCTGAACGTTCCGTTTTGGATGACGACGCTGCGGTTCGGGTCGAGCGCACTGAAATCGTACGTCTGGGACGAAAGGGTTGCACTGACATCCACCACCAGCACATCGTCACCCAAGCCACCGGCCAGGGTTTCGCTGCTGCCGTTCCAGGCCAGTACATCGTCACCATTGCCACCGTCCAGCTTGTTGGCGCCGCTTTGTCCTAAAAGGGTGTCGTTGCCATCGCCGCCGATGAGGGTGTCATTGCCCAGACCACCATCCAGCACATCGGCGCCGCCGCCGCCTTTGAAGCTGTCATGCCCGGCATAACCGTAGAGGACATCGGCATTGGCACTGGCGGTCACCGAATCCGTGGCACTGCCGCCGTGCAACACCAGCGTTTCCAAGTTGCTCACTTGATGGCCACCGGCGGCCACCGTCACGGTGCTGGTGATGCCCGAAAAATCAGCGACGCGGGACACGGTGCTGCTGCGCCAATCGACCCACAACGTGTCTTGACCCGCGCCGCCGTTCAGGGTGTCGCCGGTGCTGGTGTTCACCATGAGCACGTCGTTGCCGGCCTCGCCGGAGAGGGAATCACTGCCGACACCGCCATCCAGGGTGTCTTGGCCAGCGCCTCCCCAGAGGGAATCGGTGCCGCCGCCGCCGCTCAGGCTGTCGTCACCGTTGCCACCGCTGAGGCTGTCGGCGCCGTTCAGGCCGAACAGGGTGTCGTTGCCATCGGCGCCGACCAGCGTATCTGCATCGGTGCTGCCTACCAGACTGTCATGGCCTGTGCCGCCTTTGAGTTCCCGGCGGCTGGGATGGAGGGACGACGTCATGTGAACACCCGTTGAAACATGGAATGGGCGTCACGATAGGCAAGCGTCCAGCGTTTGCCGATACGGCAGGCACCGTATTACGGTGCTGAGGAGAGTTTCACTTCCCCTCAAAATGTTCTACTTTGTGTAATATCCTGCCATCTTGTGGCATTTCACCAGGAGTCAGTTGGATGCACACCGCAACACTTCGCACAGTTGGGGGGTCTGTTGCCGTGACCCTGCCTCGCCAGCTTTTGCGCACGCTGGGGCTTGAAGCTGGGGCTCGGGTTGACGTGGAGTTGGTCGGCAGAAGCTTGGTGCTGTCTCCTGCCCGTCAACACGGCGAAAGTGCCAAATTGGCCGAGGGCTATCAAGCGATGGCACAAGACGCCCAGCGAGAAACCGAAGCGCTGGAATGGTGCAATGCTCTGGCGGGAGATGTGGCCGATGCAACGCGGTGAAGTCTGGTGGGTTGAATTTGACCCGGCCGTGGGCAGTGAAATTCGGAAAACTCGCCCAGCGGTGTTGGTGAGCAACGATGTCGCGAACAAGTACCTGGGGCGTGTGGTGGTCATTCCACTCACCAGCAACACCGGGCGGGTGTATCCCGGTGAGGCGGTGGTGTCGGTGGCTGGGCGCAGCAGCAAGGCCATGGCCGACCAAATCATGACGGCTGACAAAGTGCGGCTGAAAACCCATATCGGCACACTGTCGCAGGCCGATATGCTGGCCGTTGAAGACGCTGTGAAAGTGCATCTTGCTTTGACGTAGCCCCTGTCTTGGTGAGGGGCGTTGCTGGGCTGGCGTGTCAAACGCCGGTTTCGTACAACTCCAACGGCAGTCCGTCCGGGTCGGCGAAGAAGGTGAAACGCCGGCCCGTGAACTCGTCCACGCGAAGGGGTTCGACGCTCACCCCAGCCGCTTCCAACGCCGCTTTGCTGGCTGCCACATCCGCCACGCGCCACGCCAGATGGCGCAGCCCACACGCCTCGGGCCGACTCGGACGCGATGGCGGATCGGGAAAGGAAAACAGCTCGACCTGGGTGCCATCGGGCAACCCCAAGTCAAGTTTCCAGCTTTGGCGCTCGGCCCGGAAATGCTCGGCCAACACACGCAGCCCCAGCACCTCGGTGTAGAAGTGCCGTGAGCGGGCGTAATCGCTGGCGATGATGGCCACATGGTGGGTGCCCAGCAGGCCCACGGGCCGGGCGGGAGACGGCGAGACGTTCGGCATCAGAACAGCTTACCGACGTTGAGCAAGGTAAGCGCGCCCAAGACCAAAAAGATGAACGCCGAAACACCATGCACCAGTTTCATCGGCACGGCTTTGGCCACTTTGTCACCCAGGAACACGGCGGGCACATTGGCCAGCATCATGCCCAGGGTGGTGCCGGCAACCACCGCCACCAAGTCGGGAAACCGGGCCGCCAGCGCGACGGTGGCAATCTGTGTTTTGTCGCCCATTTCGGCCAGGAAAAAGGCCACGATGGTGGTGCCCAGCACGCCAAAGCGCGTGACGTTGCCGACGTTGGCATCGTCATCGTCCATCTCATCAGGAATGAGCATCCAGCCTGCCATGGCGATGAAACCCAGGCCGATCACCCAGCGCAGCACATCCGGCCCCAACAGCGCCGCGACGGCCCCACCCACCGCACCCGCTGCTGCATGGTTGGCCAGCGTCGCCACCAAAATGCCCGCGATGATGGGCAAAGGCTGCCGAAAGCGCGCCGCCAAAATGAGCGCCAGCAACTGGGTTTTGTCACCCATTTCACCCAGGGCGACGATGCCGGTCGAGACAAAAAAAGCTTCCATGAAACAACACCTGTGCGGGGCCGGCAAGACGTGCATGCATGACCACGGCACGCCCCCGGCCCTCGGGTTGGGCGTGCCGTGGTCATGGGTCTTGCCTGACAGGTGAGACCTGTCGCGGGTGCCATGGCCAATGGGGGCCAAGTGTGTTGACGCCAGCTCCCGCACAGCGGCGGGCGGCTACTCCCCCATGACGGGGAACGGCGCGCAGTGTAACAAGGGGCTCACTGCAAGGGCAAAGGCTCGCAGGTGCCGTTGCGTGGGGTGTTCCAGCGGGTTTGGTATTCGCTGTGCTGGCCTCGGCTGTCCGTGACTTTGGCGACCACGTCGTAGCGCCCCTGCGCGGCTTCTGGCACCTTCCAAGCGTACGGGGGTTGATCCAACTGCCCCACCAGTTTTTGGTTGACCCAGAGCTCTACGCGGGGCTGTTGGGGGGCGTCGGCGCTGGCGGTGACCGTGACCACATCACCTGGTCGCACGGTGTCACACTCCAGCGGCCATGTCACTACCACGCGGGGCGGGGCGGCGGCGGTGTCACGGCGGGGGCCGTTGAACTGTGCCATGCGGTTCAAGGTGCGCATGTGCTGTTCGGGATCCAGCGTGAAGGAATCCGCCTTGGTTCGCTTGGCGTTCGGGGACAAGCTGTAGCGATATTCCAAAATCCAAGGCGCAGCGTACGACACCCGTCGCTCCTTGAGTTTGTTGAGCACCCGGGCATTGAAGCCTGCGTCTGACTCGTCCATGGTCGGGTCACCAAACTCGCCCAAAAACACCTGCTTTCCTGCACTTTGCGCGATGTTTTGGACGCGATTGAGGATGTCCAGCTCTTTGTCCCCCAATCGGTTTAACTGCGATCGGTTGTGCCCGTCGTAGATGTGGATACTGAAGATGTCCACGGCGGCATGAACGTCCTTCAGGTATTGCGCGAATTGTTCCTCGTTGTCCGGCTGTGAACGGCGCCCCGCTTGGGGTTTCCATTCAGGCGATTGGCGCAAGGCATTGGCGTTAGGTCGAGGGATCGAAAACCCCGACGAAATCGGGCGCGTCGGGTCAGCCGCCCGCACGACAGCGGCCATCGCCCGCATGTAACTCAGCATCTCGTCGGTGCTGTAGTTGCCATTGGCTTGGCAGTACAAATCTTCATCCCCGCTGGCTTGGGCCACATCGGAGCGTTCGCAGCGCTGCTGGGAGTCCAAATCAGCACTCAGGTTCATTTCGTTGGTCAGTTCCCAAAAGAGAATGGCCCGGCGTTGTCGATAGCGCTGTACGAACTCACGGGCGTATCGGGCGGCCAGTTCAAACGAGCGGGAACCCGTCCGGGCGATCATGTCGGTGCGTGTTTCACCGGCGATGTTGGGAAACTGCATCGACTGCCAGTTCAACGTCACCACCAGTTGCAGGTGACGCTTTTCGACGTCGTCCATCATGGTGTCGATGATTTGCCAGTATTTGGCGGGATCGCTTTGCCACAGCGCCAGATCGTTCCGATCTTTGGGGTGGCGTGGCCCGTAGCCTGTCGCCGAGATGCGCAGGAACGCAAAGTTGTAGTAACGCGCATCGTCCAACGATTTGCGGGCCAGAGCGCGGCCCAGACGCTGCCAAGACACCGATCCGTCGCCGCCGGAAGCCAGCCCCAAATACTGGAGTGACAAGTTGTATTTGTTCACGCCCAGCACCGGTGTGGCCGGAGGCGGAAACGTGGGCGCAGCCGCAGCGGCAGGCCACGAACAGCCCGCACTCAGGGCCAGTGCAATGAGGAGGTGTCCCCGGCGAAAAAGAGGGTGAGTCATGGGCGGATGTTCCTTGTTCAATCAAGTCAGAGGCGGCCAGATCGGTTGAATCGACCGATTGGGAAGCATGCCATGTTCAGGCGTCGGTCGGACATCCAGATGATGAGTGCGCTGAACACTCACATGTCAGGGTTTGCGTGGATTGCTGACACCAACCTTGCCTCATATCGTTGTCGTGTCAACAAATAGACAACGGAGACATCCCCATGACCGCCCGTCAAAACCCGCTGCGCCCGCTGGCTGCGTTGGCCGCTGCCGTGCCGCTGATCCTTGCCAGTGCAACGGTTCAGGCCCAAGAAGTGACGATCAAGTTTTCGCACTTCTTGGCCTCGAACTCGAATTTCCACAAGAACGTGGCCGAGCCGTGGTGTGCCGCCATCGCCAAGGATTCGGGTGGCAAGCTCAAATGCCAGCTCTATCCGGCGCTGCAATTGGGGGGCGCGCCGCCGCAGTTGGTCGATCAGGTGAAAAACGGGGTGGCGGATGTGGTGTGGACATCGCCCAGTTATTCGACGGGCCGTTTCCCACGCACTGAAGCGCTGGAGCTGCCGTTCTCGCTGCCACCGGGCGGCTTGGACGGCTCACGCGCCATGTGGGACTACTACCAAAAACACGGCCAAGACGATTTCAAGGACTACAAGGTGTTGGCCCTCTTTAGCGCCAGCAACGTGGTCATGAGCACTGCCAGCAAGCCCATTCTGACGGTGGACGGGTTCAAGGGCGTCAAGCTGCGCAGCCCGTCGCGCTTTGCGGCGTTGTTCCTGACGGCGTTGGGTGGCACACCCGTGAACATGCCCATCGCCCAGGTGACGGAAGGCATTTCGAAGGGTGTGATCGATGGCGCCATGGCTCCGTGGGAAGTGCTGCCCGCCACCAAGGTCGATGAGGTGACGAAGTACCACATGGAAGGCCCAGCGAACCAGCCCGGTTTCACCCAAACGCCCATGGCCATCCTCATGAACAAGGCCAAATACGACAGCCTCTCGCCCGAACTGAAAGCCGTGATCGACAAAAACAGCGGCCTGAAGCTGGTCGAACTCACCGGCAAAGTCTGGGATGAGGGCAACAGCGCTGCCCGTACCAAGATGGGCGCGCAGGGCAACAAGATCCTCATCATCAAGCCGGAAGACTACGCGGCGATGAAAAAGGCCGCCGCCAGCGTCGAAGCCGACTGGATCAAACAAGCCACTGCACGCGGCCTGGATGGCAACAAACTGGCCGCCGAGGTTCACGCCATCGGTGCCAAGTACCAGCCCAAGTAAGCCTGAAGGAAAGCCGCCATGCTCGTGACACATCGACTGGCGGCGGTTGGCTTGGCCGCCGCTGCCTTGCTGGGTGCAGGCCGCGTCACCGCGCAAACGGTGACGCTCAAATTCGCCCACTTCCTGCCCTCGACGGGCAATTTCCAACGCCACATCGCCGAACCGTGGTGCGCCGCCATCGAGAAGGATTCGGGCGGGCGGCTCAAGTGCCAAATTTTCCCCTCGCTGCAATTGGGCGGCACGCCGGCACAAATCCCCGATCAAGTGAAAAACGGCGTGGCCGACATCGGTTGGACATCGCCCAGTTTCGCCACCGGTCGTTTCCCGCGCACCGAGGCGCTGGAGCTGCCGTTCTCGTTGCCGCCGGGTGGCCTGTCCGGCTCACGCGCCATGTGGGCCTACTACCAAAAGCACGCGCAGGACGATTACAAGGATTTCAAAGTCCTGGCCATCTTCAGTGCCAGCAATGTGGTGATCTCCACCGCGAACAAACCCGTCCTTACCGCCGATGGCTTCAAAGGCTTGAAGCTGCGCAGCCCGTCGCGCTTTGCGGCACTGCTCATCGGGCAACTGGGCGGCACGCCGGTGAATTTGCCGGTGGCGGCTATCACCGAATCGATCTCCAAAGGGGTGATCGATGGCGCGATGGCGCCGTGGGAAATCCTGCCCACCACCAAGATCGACGAGGTGACAAAGTACCACATGGAAGGGCTGCCGAACCAACCCGGCTTCACCCAAACGCCCATGGCCATCCTCATGAACAAAACCAAGTGGGACGGCCTGCCCGCCGACCTCAAAGCGGTGCTGGACAAACACAGCGGCGCAGCGCTGTCCGACCTGGCGGGCCGTGTTTGGGATGAAGGCAACGAAGCGGCGAAAAAGAAGATGACCGCGCAGGGCAACAAGATCCTCGTCATCAAGCCGGAAGACTACGCGGCGATGCAAAAAGCCGGCGCCGCCGTCGAGGCCGACTGGATCAAACAAGCCGATGCACGCGGGCTGGACGGCAAGAAACTCGCTGCCGAGGTTCACGCCTTGGGCGCCAAGTTCATGAACACCCCCAGCAAGTGAAGGAGCGATCACATGGCTGAACTCGTTCCGAACGACGATCTGCCTCGCGCCGCTGTGCCTTCGGGCGGGGTGCTGGGGCTGTTGAACCGCGTCATCACCTGGTGGGGTTTGGGTGGGGGGGCGCTGTTTTGTCTGATCGTGGCGATGTCCATCGTCTCGATCATCGGCCGCAAACTGTTTGCCACGCCGATCCAGGGCGACATGGAGTTGCTGCAAATGGGCGCGGCCATCGGCTCGGCGGCCTTTTTGCCGCTGTGTGAGCTGCACGACCACCACATCAAGGTCGATGCCCTCACCACCTGGATGAGCGAACGCGCCCGCGCCGCGCTGGACACCCTGGCGCACGCGCTGCTGATGTTGGCTTCGGGGGTTCTCACCTGGCGCACGGCGCTGTACGCCATTGAGGCGCACGAGAACATGGAAGTGTCCACCTTGCTGCTGGTGCCGCTGTGGCAACCGGTGGTGTTGATGGTGCCCAGCTTTGTGCTGCTGACCTTGGCAGCGCTGCACCGCACCATGCATTCGGCCCACGCGGCCTTGGGAGTTCGAGCATGAGCGGCATGGCCATTGGGTTGTGGATTTTCGCGGGGCTGCTGTTTTTATTGGCCTTGCGCATCCATGTGGGCGTCGGGATGCTGATTGGCGGTGCGGCGGGCTTTTTGGCGATGAACAACGGCGATCCGGCGGCGCTGCTGTTCACGATGAATCACCTGGCCTATGCGCGCCTGTCGAATTACGACTTGGCGGTGATCCCGCTGTTCATGCTGATGGGCCAGTTTGCGACGCATGGCGGGCTGTCCAAATCGCTGTTTCGCTGCGCGGCGGCGTTTTTGGGCCATTGGCGCGGCGGCTTGGCGATGGCCGCCACGGGCGCTTGCGCGGGGTTTGGCGCTATTTGTGGTTCGTCCCTGGCCACAGCGGCGACCATGGCCCAAGTGGCCCTGCCGGAATTGAAAGCGCATGGCTACTCCGGGCGCCTGTCCACTGGCACGCTGGCGGCGGCGGGCACGCTCGGCATCATGATCCCGCCCTCGGTGCCGCTGGTGATTTACGCGGTGTTGACACAGGAATCCATCGGCAAGCTGTTCATGGCCGCCGTCATTCCCGGTTTGATCGCCATGATGGGTTACATGGGGGTGATTCGCCTGTTGGTGACGCTCAACCCAGCAGCCGGCCCCGCTGGCCCCAAAGTGAATTGGAGTGGCCGACTGGCGGCCCTGATCGGTGTCACGCCGGTGCTGTTGGTGTTTGCGGTGGTGATCGTGGGTATTTACGGCGGCTGGGCGAATCCAACCGAAGCTGCTTCCATCGGCGCGGCGGCGTGCGGGCTGCTGGCGGTGGTCAAGGGCGGCATGCGCTGGGAGGGCATCAAAATGAGCCTGATCGGCACGGCCCACGCCACGGCCATGATTTTCTTGGTGCTGCTGGGCGCCGACTTGCTGAACTCCGGCCTGGCCATCACCCAACTGCCGACCGAGTTGGCCGAATGGGTGAAAAACAGCGGCCTGCCGCCCTTGCTGGTGTTGGTGGCGATCTTGCTGTGTTACGTGCTGCTGGGCTGTGTCATGGACTCGCTGGCCATGATTTTGCTCACCATCCCCATCTTCTACCCGATGGTGATGGGGTTGGACTTCTGGGGCATGAGCGTGCCGGACAAGTCGGTGTGGTTCGGCATCCTGGCGCTGATGGTGGTGGAGATTGGCTTGGTGCATCCGCCCGTGGGCATGAACCTGTTCATCATCCAGAAACTGGCCAAGGATGTGCCGTATCTGGAGACCGCCAAAGGGGTGATGCCGTTCTTGGCGTCGGACTTCTTGCGCATCGCGCTGCTGGTGGCGTTCCCTGCGCTCTCGCTGTGGTTGGTCAAAATGGCGTGACATGAACACACCTTCCGCGTTTCCGGTGCTGGTTCGCCACCTCACCTACAAGCTGCACATGCTCAACAAGCTCAATGACCGAGCCAGTGCCGAAGCCTACTTTGCAGGCTGCGGCCTGCCGCTGGCCGAGGCGCGCAGCCTCGCTGCGGTGGGCACCTTCGGCGACATGACGGTCAATGAGCTGGCCTTCGAAGCCAACCTCGACAAAGCGCAAGCCAGCCGCGCCGCACAGGCGCTGGTGGAGCGTGGCTACCTGAGCAAGCGACCCAACCCGCAGGATGCGCGCTGCGTCATCCTCAGCCTGACCGAAGCCGGGCGGCCCATGTGGCAAACCATGATGCAGCTCATCGAACAGCGCAACCGCGAGATCTTCGGCTGTCTCAGCCCCGCCGAACGCGCTTTGTTGGGGGAGCTGTTCGACCGGCTGATCACCAACGCCCAGCAGGGGCCCGCCGGGGGGCCACCTAGAATCGGCCGCGATTCTTTTCCTGAAACAGCAGCATCATGACCGACACCACCCGCCCTGCCTTGCCCGATCACCTGAGCGTCGATCCGCGCAGCCCTCACCACGTCGCTGCGGTGTTTGAGCACGACATTGGCATTCACTTCAACGGCAAAGAGCGCTTCGATGTCGAGGAATATTGCATCAGCGAAGGCTGGATCAAGGTGCCCGCTGGCAAAACGCTGGATCGTCGTGGCCGACCGCTGACGATCAAGCTCAAGGGCCAAGTCGAAGCGTTTTACCGCTGAACCCAGGAGGGGCTCCCCATGATTCAACCTTCCCGCCGTGCCGTTTTGGGCACCTTGGCGGCTGCGGCGCTGTGTGGCAGCGGCGTGGCACAGGCCACCGTCACCCCGCTGACGGGCAAAACCATCCGTTTGCTGGTCGGCTTCCCGGCAGGGGGTGGCACCGACGCCATCGCCCGCGTGCTGGCCGAGCATTTGAAAGACGAGTTGGGCGCCACCCTGATCGTTGAAAACAAACCCGGTGCCGGTGGCCAGCTCGCCGCGCAAGCCCTCAAGGCGGCACCAGCGGATGGTTTGACGCTGTTCCTCAGCCACGACCACACCATTTCCATCCTGCCCCAAGTGGTGAAGACCCCCGGCTTCAACCCGAGCACGGACTTTGTGCCGGTGGCGGGTTTTGCCAGTTTCGTTAATGCGCTGGCGGTGTCCGGCGGCACCTCGGCCAAGAGTTTTGCGGATTACGTCAACAGCGTGAAAGCGCAGGGCAGCAAGGGGTCGGTGGGCGTGCCGGCGCCGGCTTCGACGCCGGAGTTTTTGGTGAAGGTGATCGGCGAGAAATACAAACTCGACCTGGTGGCCGTGCCCTATCGCGGCAGCGCGCCGATGATGGCGGACATGCTGGGCAACCAAATCCCAGCGGGCGTGGGCTCGATCCCCGATTTCATCGAGAACCACAAGCAGGGCAAGATTCGCGTGGTGGCCGTGCTGGGCGGCAAGCGCCAGGCCGTGATGCCGGACGTGCCCACGTTCAGCGAACTGGGCTTGGCGGGTTTAGAGGACATGCCTTACTACGGCGTTTTCGCCCCCACCGGCACGCCCAAGGCGACGGTCGAAGCCTTTTCGAGCGCCTTGGCCAAAGTGATTGCCAAGCCGGTGGTGTTGGAACGCCTCACCGCCATGGGCCTGAGCGTCGGCCACATGACGGGTGAACAGCTCGGCCAGCGTGAACGCGCTTATTCTGCGGTCTGGGCCAAGCTGATCAAGCAGAGCGGGTTTCAGCCGCAGTGAGGCGGGGGGGATGGGGTTAAGCCAACGCTTGCCCCAAGTCCGCGATCAAATCGTCGGCATCCTCTAAGCCGATGGACAGCCGAATCAACCCATCGGCAATGCCCATGCGGGCACGGGTTTCGGCGCCGGCTTCCCAGAAGATCGTCGGAGCCACGGGGATGATCAAGGTGCGCGTGTCCCCCAGGCCCGTGGCCTTGATTACCACGTTCAATCGGTTGATGACTTCGACCAGCCGGTTCGCGTCGCGCAGCTCGAACGACAGCAGCCACGCCCCCGCTTTGAACAGCTTGCGCGCCCGCTCGTGCTGCGGGTGATCGCTCAAACCGGGATAGTGAACTTTGGCCACCGCTGGGTGCTCGGCCAAAAACGTCGCCAAGCGCAGCGCCGTGGCGCTGGCATGGTTGACGCGCAACGCCAGCGTCTCCGCGCCGCTGGCAATGGCGTGGGCTTGTTCCGAAGACAGGGCCGCGCCCATGTCCCGCAGGCCCTTTTTGCGGATCTGGGCCAGGCCCCATTGGCGTGAATCACCGCTGCGATACGCCGGGAAAATGTTCGGATAGCGCGACCAATCAAACAACCCCGTGTCCGTCACCGAACCGCCCAGCGCGGTGCCGTGGCCGGCGATGGTTTTGGTCAACGAATGAATCACCAGCGACGCGCCCACCGCCTTCGGGCGGAACAGCCAAGGCGAGGTGATGGTGTTGTCCACCACATACAGCAGCCCGCGTTCGGCGCACAGTTGGCCGATGCCTTCCAAATCGGGAATCTGCGTGCCGGGGTTGGCCAAGGTTTCCACAAACACCATGCGCGTGTTCGGCTGGAGGGCCGTGCGCACCGCGTCCACCGAGGTGACATCCACCTTGCTGACCTCGATGCCAAACTGCCCCAGCGTGCCCAACACGCTGTTGGTGTTGCCAAACACAAACTGGCTGCTGACGACGTGATCCCCCTGCTTGAGCAGCGTCAGAAACACCGCGCAGATGGCCGCCATGCCCGTGCCAAACGTGATGCTGCCGATCCCGTCTTCCATCTGGGTGATGCGGGCTTCCAGCGCCGCCGTGGTCGGTGTGCCTTGGCGGGCGTAGTTGAATCCCCCTTTGACCGTACCTTGGAAGACCCCAATCAAGTCTTCGACGCGCTCAAAGCCGTATTGCACCGAGGTGTGGATGGGCTTGCGAATGGCACCGTGTTCGATGCCGGCCCGGCGGTCGGCGTGAACCAGGGCGGTGGTGAAGCCCGGAGAAGGGTTGCTAGCGGTCATGGATGGCTCGGCAGTTCAGAAGCGAGCCACGCATTCTAGGAAGCTGTGGCCGGCGTGTCGTTCAGCAGGTGTTGCGCGTCTTCGATCCACCAGGCCGCAGCGGCATAAAACCCTTCCCACACACAGCCGTTGCAGCCTTTGCCGCAACACGTCGTCGGCTCGGGAGGGGGCGCCCGAAAACTCAACCCCCGCGCTTGCAACGCCGCACCCAACGCGGCGAACTGCGCCCGGACTTCGCGCAATGCGGGTGCTTCAACCACGGATCAGCTCCCGCACCCGCGTCAACACCCAACCGACCTCGGTTTCGCTCAACCCAATGTCGGGCGACTCGGCCACGCGACGGCAACGGGGCAGCACGTCGTGGAACAGCACCCCATCGCGGCCCATGTAGGTGTGGGCCACCTCGGCCAATTGCCGGGCCAGGGCTTCGCACAGGTCGTGGCGTTCGATGGCGGTGTCGATGGGCAAAGTGGGATCGAGCGCCAGAAAGCTGGCGGGCGGAGGGCAGCGTTGGTCGGTGTCGCGCAGGCTCATGTCACGGGTTCGGCCACAAAGGGGGGCGCGAGCTTACCCCAGCCCCATGGAAACAGGATGACAGAATGGCGCCCCATGGCCACCCGCAAAGCTCCCCGACAACCCGACACCACCACGCCCGAAGCCCAATTGGCCGAGGCCGAGTTGCACCACATCACCGGTTACCAACTGGCCCAAGCGTCCATCGTCACCGCCCAGTTGTTCATTGAACAGGTCGGCAAGCCGTTTGAGCTGCGTCCGGTGGAGTTCACGGTGCTGATGCTGATTGCGGACAACCCAGGTGTGTCCTTACGCCAACTGTCCCGCGCCCTGGCGATGACGCCGCCCAACATCACCATGTGGGTGGACAAGCTGGTGGAGCGCAATCTCGTCACCCGCGAGCGCAGCGCCACCGACGGGCGGGCCCAGCACCTCAGCACCACCGAGGCGGGTTTGGCGCTGGCACGGCAATCGTGCCAAGTGCTGCGCGAGGCCGAACGGGTGGCGCTGGGCACGGCACTCAGCCCAGCGGAACAAGCTTTGTTGATTGAGCTGCTGCACAAGCTGGCCTGCTGCCGCAGCGAAGACTGACCTCCCCCCAGGAGAGCCCCCATGCGCCCTGCCGATGCCCTGCCCTACGCCGACATCCGCGTCGTTGAATTCACCCACATGGTCATGGGGCCGACGTGTGGTTTGGTGTTGGGCGATCTTGGCGCCGAAGTGATCAAGGTGGAACCGCTGGCGGGCGACAACACCCGGCATCTGCTCGGTTCAGGCGCGGGGTTTTTTTCGGTGTTCAACCGCAACAAAAAAAGCCTGGCCGTCGATGTGAAAGATCCGCGTGGCCTGGAGGTGGTGCTCAAACTTTGCGCCACCGCCGACGTGTTCAGCGAAAACTTTCGGGCGGGCACCATGGCGCGCCTCGGGCTGGGGTACGAAGCGCTCAAGGGGTTGAATCCGCGTTTGGTTTACGTCAGCCACAAGGGGTTTTTGCCAGGCCCTTACGACCATCGCACCGCCTTGGACGAAGTCGTGCAAATGATGGGCGGCTTGGCCTACATGACCGGCCCCGAAGGCCAGCCCCTGCGTGCTGGGGCCAGTGTCAACGACATCATGGGCGGCATGTTTGGTGCGATCGGTGCCATGGCCGCACTGCGGGCGCGTGAGCAGACTGGGCGGGGGCAAGAAGTCCAAGCGGCGCTGTTTGAAAACAACGTGCTGCTGGTGGCGCAGCACATGATGCAATTCGCCGTCACCGGACAAGCGGCAGCGCCCATGCCCAGCCGCATCAGCGCGTGGGGCATCTACGACGTCTTCACGGTGCGCGACGGGGAACAAATTTTCTTGGCCGTGGTGAGCGACACCCAATGGGCCACGTTCTGCGACGCTTTTCAGTGGGGTGACTTACACGCCGATGCGCGTTTGGCCCGCAACAACCAGCGGGTCGAAGCGCGGCCCTGGCTGCTACCCCTGCTGCGCGAACGCTTGGCGTCTTGGCGAGCCACCGATCTGGGCGCGGTGTTTGAACGCGAAGGGCTGCCGTTTGCACCCATCATCCGCCCGGATCAGTTGTTGGATGACGCGCACTTGCTGGCCTCCGGCGGCTTGGCGCCGATGACGTTGCCCGATGGCCGCGAAGCCCGCACGCCCCTCCTCCCGCTGACCCTGGACGGCCAGCGTCCCCCGTTGCGGCTGAATCCCCCAGCCGTGGGCGAGCACACCGACGCCCTGCTGTACGCCCTGGGCTATCGAGAGGGGGACATTGCGGCCCTGCGTGCTGCTGGCGTGTTAGCGCCTTGAAGGCGGGCGCGTCCCGCTGCGCTTGCCAATGAGGCCGGCCTCGCGCAGGGCTTGTTTTTCGGCCAGACGGCGGGCTTCTTCAGCACGACCGGCGGCCAGCCAATGGGCAAACTCCTCCGGGGTTTCCAACGTCAAACGGCCTGTGTGACCGGCCCGGAAGTCGTTGATCACCACTTCGGCGGCTTTTTGCAAATCCACCCGAGCACCTGCACGCACAGCCCCGCGACGTTGGCCGATGGCTTCCAACAGCGCCTCAGCCGGCTGCACCGCAACTTCGGCTGCCGTCGATGGCAGACCGTAACGGGCCACCAGTGCGTCCGCGTAAGCGACTTGCAGCGTTTCCAGCAGTTCCAGGGCGACTTCCTGCTCGTCGTAGGCATTGCGTCCAACGGCGCCACTGGCGGCCAGGTGAAAACCCGCTTTCGGCACGATGATCTTGGGCCAGAGCATGCCGGGGGTGTCGAACAGATACGCCCCTGGGGCCAAGTTGATGCGCTGTTCGTTCTTCGTCACCCCCGCTTCATCCCCGGTCTTGGTGGCTTTTTTGCCCACCAAGGTGTTGATGAGCGTGGATTTGCCCACGTTGGGGATGCCACAAATCAAAACGCGCAAGGGGCGATCCAGGGTGCCACGATGCGGTGCCAGCGCTTGGCAAGCCGCCACCAGACGCGCCGCCGGCGCACGCTCACTGGCATCCAAACCGATGGCGCCCGTGCTGGCCTGTGCCCGCAGGTGAGTGAGCCACAGTTCGGTGCGGGCGGGATCGGCCAAATCTTGTTTGTTGAGCACCTTCAGGCTGGGGCGTCCTTGGGTGAGGTCGGCCAACAGCGGGTTGGCGCTGGAGCCCGGCAAGCGGGCGTCGAGCAGCTCGATCACCACGTCGATGCCCACCTTCATCCGCTCGGTGATGGCCTTGCGGGTGGCGTGCATGTGACCGGGGAACCATTGAATTGTCATGAGAGAAAAAAGCTCAAAGCGGGGGGTTGTACCGTACAACCCCCCAAGGGTCAGACGGCGGGCGGTTGAATGTCTTGCAACCGAGTGTGCCAGTCGGCCAGCGCGGCAGGTGGGTGGGCCCGCAGGCTGGCGCACAGTTGGTCGAAGCAGGCATCCTGCTCGGGTGTGAACTCGTCGGGAAACACGGGGGTGATGTGAATCACCAATTCCCCGCGTGATTCTCCACGCCGCGCCGCCACCCCTTGGCCCCGCAAACGATAGTGCAGGTGTTGCCGGCGCAAGCGCATGTGTTGCCACCCGCCCGGCACGGGCACATCCACCCAACGCTCGGCCATCCAGGCAAAACCATCGACGGGCATGTCCAGATGCAACACATCGTCGTTGTCCCAAGTGAACAGGGGGTGGGGTTGTACCTGGATGTGCAATTGCACCTCCCCTGGCGGATCGGTGGACTCGCGCCCTGGGGTCGGCACGGTCAGCACATCGCCCGAGCGCAGGCCGGCGGGCAACCGAACGCGCAGTTGCCAGGCGCGTTCAGCCGCGTGGCCTTGGCCCTTGCAGGCGGGGCAATCGGGTTGAAACTCGCCGCTGCCAGCGCAGTCCGGGCAGGTTTCGGTGAAACCACCCCAGACGAACCAGGTCACGTGATGAATGTGCCCACGCCCCTTGCAACGGGGGCAGGCTTGCGGTGGGCCCGGTGCTTTGCCACTGCCGTGACACGTTGCACACACCGGGCGCAGTGTGCCGGCCAAGGTTTGCAAATCACCAAAAATGGCCTGCTCCAGCGTCAGCACCAAGGTTTGCTCGATGCTGGGTTGGAGGGGGCCATCGGACGCGGTTTCCGCTGGTGGTGAGGGCGGCGGCGAAGCGGGTGCTTCGTCGCTGCCTGGGTTCACTTCTGTGGCCGCTTGCAGGCACGCCAGCGCTTCGTTGAAACGCTGGATGCGCCGCACCGCTTGCGGATCGGGATTGCGATCCGGGTGCCAGCGCGACACCAGGCGACGCCACGCCGCTTTGATTTGCGCGGGGCTGGCTTGGGGGCCCAGCCCCAACTCGCGCCGGGCTTCGTCGGGCGTCACACCGGGCAGGTCACGACAACGCGCCGACGGACAGGGCCGCCTGCTGAGCTGCCGCGACCTTCTGGGCTTGCAAGCGGATTTTTTCCGCCCGCACTGCCGCTGCAATTTGCAGCTTTTCGGGCAGCCGCTTTTCCCAAGTGGCTTGGGTGCCCACGTAGATGGTGCGCGTTGGTTGGCCTTTCACGGACACCAGCAGCTCCACTTGCGGTGCCCGTTTGCCCCGGCGGGGCTGGTGAACCAGAAACACCCCGGGGATGCCCAGCGGGTCTTTCTTGTCCGAACGCTCGGCCAGTGCATAGCGCGTCTCGCTGTTGGGCGAGATGGGCATGCACGCGGCCCGGCGTTTGACTGCGATGTCGTGCGAACCCGCTGGGCCGCCATATCGAGAGTCAGCAAAGAACACGGTTGGCTGTTGCGGCATGCGCACTTGCCAACCCCCAGGTACCCGCACCACGTAGCGAGGGCACTCGAATTCCACTCCATCAACCACAGCTTTACGCATTGTTGTCTTCCTTTTTTGCCAAACATGGCCGGGGTTTCATCCCTCCACCCCGGCGATTCGCTCCCTGTGTTTGCGACGGTCAGGAACTGACCTTCCTCAAGCACGCGGACGCCTAACGTATCAGGTGATGTGCGAGCAAGTGTGTCGGAAATATTGTGGCCTAACTCGACATCCACCTTGGCGTTCCGTGGGCTCTTGTGCTTCGGCAGACACAGGTAAGCTCGCGTTCTTTTGCGCTGCCGTCAACATCACACTGCGCGCCGATCCTTACAACACATTTCGACATGTCATCACGATCTTCGTTGCCGGATGCTCATGGGAAACACGCAGCGCCGCACCATGCCAACCGCTGGCTCTCCCCCTATGACCCGGCTTGCCCGGATGCGGCTCGGTTTCGATCACTGCAACTCCAATCTTTGCTCGCCCTGTCCCCTTGGCTGATTGCTTGCACTTTGCTCAACGTGGCAATGTTGGTCTGGGTGTACGCCTCAGCCCCATGGATATGGGGGATGACGTTGTGGGGCGTCATGGCGGTAGGTATGAGCGTGATGGGGGTGTCGGGCTGGCTACGCTGGCGGGCGGGGGCGTGGCCGTCGCATTGTTCCCGCCAGACCCTGCACCGCGCCGAACGCAACGCGGGGTTGACTGCCTTGGTGTGGTGCCTACCGATGATGTTGGCCTACCCGCAAGCCGATGCCGAGCAGCGGATGTGGCAAATGCTGGGGGCCCAAGGGATGCTCAGCGTGGGAACGTTTGCGCTGGCCGCGTTGCCTCGCGCCGCTGCACGTTACGCCGCCATCATGACGGCGGGGACGGTGTTCGGGTTGGCGGTGCGTCCTGACCCGTGGCGTTTCGAATGGCTGGTCGTGTCGCTGACGTTTGCGGTGATGGTGCTGGCGGTTGCTTGGCGCACAGGGCGCAGCTTCTGCGATCGGATGCAAGCCGAGGCGGAGAGTTTGCGCCTGCGCCAGCTCACCCAGACCCGCCTGGATGAATTCGAGCGGCATGCCCAAGACTGGCGCTGGGAGTTGGATGCGCAGGGAGGCTTAAGCTATGTCTCCCCCCGTTTGGCCGAATGCCTGGGCCGACGGCCCGTGCAGTTGGAGCGCGAACCCCTGCTGCGCTTGATCACCCAGACACTGACGCGGCCCACCGAAGAACAGCACCAAGCGCTGGCGGCGTTGCGGGATGCCTTGCAGGACAGCGAACCGTTCGTCGGTTTGAACGTGCCGGTGATGCTGGCGGGGCAATTGCGCTGGTGGGCGTTGTCGGGCAAACGTTTGGTGGACGATCAGGGCCAGTGGTGCGGCTGGCGCGGGGTCGGCTCTGACGTGACCCACGAGCGCCATTGGTTGGACGAATCCACCCGCATGGCCATCCACGACAGCTTGACCGGCCTGGCCAACCGCGATCAACTCGAATCGCGCCTGTTGAGTTACGGCGAACGCCCGCTGACGCTTTTCAGCTTGGATCTGCAAGAGTTCCACAAAATCAACGCGGAACATGGCCAATTGGTAGGCGATCAGTTGCTGCAAATCGTCGCCTCCCGTTTCCGGGCGTGCGTGCGCCAGGGGGACTTGCTGGTGCGTTTGCAGGGAGACAATTTCATCCTGGTGAGCTGGGGCGCCCTGCCCGTGACGGCTGCCACCAACACCGCGCAACGCCTGCTGGATGCCCTGCGCCAGCCGTGCGCCGTCGATGGCACGCTGATCACGGTGCGTGCTTGTGTGGGCATTGTGCAGGTCGAACCGCCCATGGCCACGCTGTTCACTTTGCTCAACCAAGCTGGACAGGCCCTGCACGCTGCCCAGCGGCAGTTCCAGCAGCAACCCAATGACCGGGGCAGCTTGGTGTTCTGGTCTCCGACCCTGGCGAGCTGATCTTGGTGGCGGCAAAACAAACGCCGGCGTTGCGGGCGGACATCCAACTTCTGCGCGCTTGGGCGGTGCTGCTGGTGGTGTGGCACCACGCCCAACTGGGTGGAATGCCAGCGGGTTTTTTGGGGGTGGACATCTTTTTTGTCATCTCCGGCTACCTGATCACCGGAATGATTCAGCAGGGGTTGACGCAGGGCACCTTTTCTTTCGCCGTGTTTTACCTGCGCCGCGCCAAGCGGCTGCTGCCTGCGGCTTACGCCACCGCTTTACTGACCGGCCTGGCCAGCGCTTGGGTGCTGGAGCCCGCCGAACGCACCGACCTGTGGGCACAGCTTCTGGGGGCCGTCAGCTTCAGCGCCAATGGCGTGCTGTGGCGCCAAGCGGGCTACTTCGATGGGGCAGCGGAACTCAAACCGTTGTTGCACATGTGGTCGCTCTCCCTGGAGGAGCAGTACTACATGGTGCTGCCGGGGCTGCTGTGGGCATGCCCGCCTGCTTGGCGGCGGGCTGGGGTGTTGCTGGGGGTTGTCGCCAGTGCGGGGCTGTGCGCGTGGATGATGCAGCGTTGGCCCTCAGCAGCGTTCTACGGTCTGCCCACCCGGGCCTGGGAATTGGGGCTGGGCTCCCTGGTGGCGCTGTGGCCGGCGTCGGCGGTGCAGCGCTGGCAACCCCCATTGCAACATGGGCGCTGGCTGGCCGTGGCGGTGCTGGTGGGCGTCCCCATGCACCCGCTGGGCCAGACCCATCCCGGATGGAATGCCGTGCTGGTCACTTTGGCCACGGCCCTGCTGCTGATGACACGGTTCAACGTCGCCCGTGTCTGGACGCCCGGCGTGCGCTTGGGAGATGCGTCTTACGCGGTTTACTTGGTTCATTGGCCATTGTTGGCACTGCTGAACAACGCATCGCTGCAAACACCCGATGCGCACTGGCGGTGGGCCGCCATTGGGATGAGTGGGGTGCTGGGATGGGCCTTGCACCGTGGCATCGAGCAACCCTTGCGACGTTGGCCGCTGGCGCCTGGTCGGGCAGCGCTGGGCTGGGCGCTGGGGGCTTCTGCGTTGACCTTGGCGGTGCCGGGGTGGGTGCTGTTGCGCTCGTCCGATGCCGAGTCGGCGTTGGCCACCCTGCGCGCCCCCAATGTGGGTTTTGCGGCGGTGTGTGACCAAGACCGGGCGTTGTATCGGCCTTTGCCTGCCTGCCAAGACCAACCCCAAGCCCGCACCCTGGTGTGGGGGGATTCGTTTGGCATGCACCTCATCCCCGCGCTGGCCGGCATGACCCCGGGCGGCGTGGCCCAAGCCACCCGCTCGACGTGCAGCCCGCTGCTCGACCTGGCCCCCATGGACGACCGCGATCACCCGCTGAGCTGGGCGCGGGACTGCCTGGCGTTCAACCGTTCTGTGCTGGACGCTCTGGCCCAGGCCCCGCACATTGACGTGGTGGTGCTGTCCAGCCCGTTCATGCACCTGCTGGCCACGCACGATTTGGGGCGTCGCTGGCAGGTGTTGGATGGGCATCAACCTGGCCCGGGTGAGGTGCGGACACCTTCAGCGGCCCACGTCCAAGCCGCGCTGGTGCGAACCGTGGCCCGTTTGCGCCAATTGGGCAAGCGGGTGGTGATCGTGGCGCCACCGCCCTGGACGCAGGTGGACAGCTCACGCTGCCAAGTGCGGCAGCAGTTGGGGCTGTGGACGCTGGATGCCGCCGCCGCCGGTTTGGGCCCCGATTGCAGTTTGAGCGAAGCCGACAGCCGTCGCCAGCAAGCCCCGGTGCTGGACATGCTGGCCCAAGTCGCCCAGGCCGCACAGGTTCCGGTGTTTGACTTTCATGCGCGACTGTGCCGAGACGGTCGATGTGCCACCGCCCTGGCCGGTCAAGGGCTGTACCGGGATGCGCGGCATTTCTCCTACGCGGGCGCAAAGACCCTTGGACAACTCGAAGGGCTGGGTCAACAATGGCGCGCCGTGGCACGGTGATGCGTCACCCACGCAAGTGACAGCCACCGCCGTGGGCGTGCCGTTTTGACCTTTCGTGAAGTTCAGAGGAGATGACCTGATGAAGAAGGTAGTGCATGGGTTGATCGCGGGCATCGTGTGCCTGGGGGGCTGCCAAACGGCGGCATTGGCAGAGCGCCAACCGGCCATGGAAGCAGCTTTGCGCAACTTGGAAGAGGCCAAGCAGAATTTGCAGAACGCGTCGTCAGACAAAGGTGGCTACCGCGCCAAGGCGATGCAGACCATCGACTTGGCCATGCAGCAAGTCCGAGCGGGGATCGAGTACGACAACACCCACAACAGGCGGGAAGAGCGGGATCGCCAACCCCGCCGTTCAGCGTTCTGACGGCTTACGTCTGTGGGGTCGGGGCGGCAAACTGCTGGCTCAATGCCGTCGCCGCCTTGACCAAGAGCGACGTGTCCACTCCCACCGCGACGAACAAGGCGCCCGCGTCCAAGTAGCGTTGCGCCAAGGCGGCGTCGGTGGCCAAAATGCCCGCCGCTTTGCCAGCGGCGCGCACGATTCGGATGCCCTCCAAAATCGCCGCCTGCACTGCCGGATGGCCCGATTGCCCCCGGTAACCCATGGATGCCGACAAATCCGCTGGGCCAAAAAACACCCCGTCCACCCCCTCGACCGCCGCAATGGCGGGCAATTGCGCCATCGCTTGCACGGTTTCGGCTTGAACCAACAGGCACATTTCATCGTTGGCGCGGTTCAGGTAATCCTCAATCTGGTTCCAGCGGGACGCCCGTGCCAACGCCGCGCCCATCCCCCGGATGCCTTCGGGTGGATAGCGCATCGCTTGCACCATCTGCGCCGCCTGCTCGGGCGTGTCGATCATCGGGATGAGCAAGGTCTGCGCGCCAATGTCCAGGTACTGCTTGACCAGGGCCACGTCCGCTTGCACGGGCCGCACGATCGGATGCACAGGGTATGGCGCCACAGCGCGCAGTTGGGTCAGGGTGTGGCGCGGGTCGTTGGGGGCGTGCTCGCCGTCCAAGAGCAGCCAGTCGAAGCCCGTGCCGGCCAACAGTTCAGCGGCGTTGGCATCGGCCAAACCGACCCACAAGCCCATTTGACGCTGACCCGCTCGCAGGGCATCGCGGAAGGTGTTGCGGGGAAGGGGCATCATGTGGAAAGTCACTTTCAAGCAGGGTAGAGGCCCCGGGAGCGTGCCATCAGGCGCGTCAGACCCAGCAGGGCGTCGATGAAGGGCGTCGGCTCGCCCAGGTGGTGCCCGATCTCGCGCACGGCGCCGATCAGAGCATCGATTTCTAAGACGCGGCCCGCTTCCAAGTCTTGCAGCATGGACGTTTTGAAGGCGCCGAGTTGCCGCGTCAAAGCGTGGCGTTCGTCCGGGTTTTGGGTGATGGCGCAGCCGAAGTGCGTGCCCATGGTCTGCGCTTCTCGCATCACGGCGCTGCAAAACTCGCGCACCAGGGCATCGTCGAGGAGCCGGTCGCAGGTGGCACCGGTGAGGGCGGAGACGGGGTTCATCGTCATGTTGCCCCAGAGCTTGAACCAGATGTCACGCTGGATGCGCTCCGACAAACTCACCGTCATGCCGGCTTGGTTCAGCAGCGCGGCCACGTCTTGCAGCGCAGGCGTGATCCCGCCGCCGGGCAGGCCCAAAATCATGCCGCGCCCCATGCCGTGGCGGATTACCCCCGGCGCCGGCGCACTGCTGCTGATGTGAACCACGCAGCCCACCACATGGGACAGGGGCAACGCCGCAGCCAGACGGCCATCCGGATCCACGCTGCGCAGTCTCAAACCTGCACAGCGCCCTGCTTCACGTGCAGGCATGGCCTGGAAGAACCACCAAGGCACGCCATTCATGGCCACCAGCACCAGCGTGTGGGCGTGCAACCAGCGCTGCACTTGCGGCATGACGGTGACCAGCGAGGGGGCTTTGACGGCCACGATCACCACATCCTGCGGCCCCAACGCAGCGGGATCGTCACTGACCACCCCCGTCAAGGGCACCACGGTGGTGACGCCGGCCGCATCTTGCAGACGCAAGCCGTGGGTTTGCAAGGCGTGCAGCGTGGCACCCCGGGCCAGCACGCTCACGCACACCCGTTCGGGTGGCAGGTGCGTGCCCAGCCAAGCCGCGATCAGGCCGCCGATGGCGCCGGCCCCAATGACCGCCACGCGCAAGGGTGGGGTCGGTGCGTCACAAGTGGGAGCGTTCATGCTCACGCACGATAGCCCGGATCGAGGCGATCGGCGATCCGTTGCAACGCGGCCCAGGCATCGCGCCCGGCCCCGAAACGGGGGTCAAAGTTGAGCGAGTCGCGGGCGCATTGCGCCAGCACCGATTCAGGAATGGGCCGCAACGGCCCGAGGGCCTGGCTGGCCACCTGCACTTCGCAAGCGCGCTGCACCAGCCACATCAGGCTGAGGGCATGGGGCAGGTCGCGGCCTATGACCACGGGGCCATGGTTGCGCAGCAGCAGCACCGGGCAATCGCCCGCGCTGGCGAGGATGCGCTCGCCCTCGTCCAAGCGCACGGTGATGCCTTCGAAGTCGTGATACGCCACTTGCCCCCACAACTGCGCAGCGTAAAAGTTGGTGAACGACAGCCCCGCCTCCAAGCAGCACACCGCCAGCGTGGGCGTGGTGTGAACGTGCATGACGCAATGCGCCTGCGGACGCTGGGCGTGAATCGCCCCATGAAAAGTGAAACCGGCGGGGTTGATGGGCCAGTCGCTGTGCCCCACGATGTGGCCGTTCACGTCCACCTTCACCAGGTTCGAGGCGGTGACCTCGCTGTAGTGCAAGCCAAACGGGTTGATGAGAAAGTGGCCTGGCTCATCTGGCACGCGCAGGGAAATGTGGTTGTAAATCAACTCCGCCCAGCCCAAATGGGCGAACAGGCGATAACACGCGGCCAGTTCGACGCGAGCGTGCCATTCTTCCGGACTGAAGCGGTTGGGTCGGGTGAACGGTTGTGATGTTAGTGCGGACAGTGTCATGATTTGCGTATATCCCATCAAACAAACCGGAAAGCCACTGTGCCCAAAGGGCCGTAGTCCGCCGAAAACGTGTCCCCCGCTGCGGCGGGCGTGGGGCGGGTGAAGGAGCCGGCCAACACCACGTCGCCGGCCCGCAGATGCTCGTCGTAAGGGGCGATCTTGTTGGCCAGCCAGGCCACGCCGGTCGCGGGGTGCCCCAACACACCCGCCGCCAGGCCGGTTTCTTCGATCACCCCGTTCTTGAACAGCATGGCACCCACCCAGCGCAAGTCGACCGCGTCTGGCTTGACCGGGCGGCCCCCCAACACGATGCCCGCATTTGCCGCAAAGTCCGAAATGGTGTCGAACACCTTGCGCGGGGCGCGGGTGTCTCGGTCGAACTGCTCGATGCGAGCGTCGATGATTTCGATGGCCGGCGTCACGTACTCGGTCGCGGCCAGCACTTCAAAAATCGTCACGTGAGGGCCGCGCAGCTCGCGCCCCAGGATGAACGCCAGCTCCACTTCCACGCGAGGCGCGATGAAGTCACCCATGGGAATGTCCCCGCCGCTGGCGTAAAACATGTCGTCCATGAGCGGGGCGTAGTCGGGCTCGGTGATTTGGCTGGACAACTGCATCGCCCGCGAAGTCAACCCAATTTTGCGGCCCCGGATGGTGCGGCCCGCCGCCTGTTCCAGCTTCACCCATTCGCGTTGGATGGCGTAGCCATCTTCGAGTGTCATCTGCGGATACTGGCGTGAAAACTGGCGCAACGGGGTGCGCGTGCGCCGGGCGGTTTGCAACTGGCGCGCCAGCGCCTGGGTGGTGGCGAGATCGAGCATGGATCAAGGCTTAGAGAACAAGGGGTGGAGGTTGCCGAACTTGGCGTCGAACACTTCGGGGCCTTCGTCGATTTGCAGCGTCAGGCCGACGGCGCGGTGCGCCAGCACAGGCGCCAGATGCGCCCGCGCTACGGCGGTCAGCGCTTGGCCGGCGGCTTGTTGCACCGCCGCGCTGCGCCCACGCCCCATGCGCAGGTGGAACCAGCAAAACCCAAAATCCCCCGACCCATCGGCCACGGCGTAATGCGCCGCTGGGTAGGCCAGCACGCGGATGCCCCCGGTCGGGAACACGGGCTGGCCGGCGTCATCGCGCACGGTGGCCATGGCGTCGGCCAGACGGCGACACAGCGCCGTCATGTCCGTTTCGGCGTCGAGATTCGGGGTGTAGAGGATGACAAGGTGCGGCATGGCGGTATTTCACTCAGATATGAGCAATGTAATCGCTCATATCTGAGTGAGTCAATCCAGGCGCACCGCCATCAGGGCTCGAACTTGTAGCCCACGCCGTAAATCGAGCGGATCAGCTCCTGGCCTGGGCGCACGGTTTCGAGCTTGCGGCGCAGGTTTTTGATGTGGCTGTCCACGGTGCGATCGCTCAGGGTGCGCTGGTCGGGGTGCAGCTTGTCCAGCAGTTGATCGCGCGAAAACACCCGCCCCGGCTGGGCTGCCAAGGCCGCCAGCAAACGCAGCTCCACCGGGGTGAGGTCGAGCCATTGGCCATCCCAACGGGCGCGGTGGTGGTCGGTGTCGATCACCAAGCCGGCGGGTGCGGGCTCGGCTTCGCCACGCGGCGCGGCGGGCGGGGCAGCGTCATGCCACGCGGGTGCGCGTCGCAGCACGGCGCGCACCCGGGCCACCACTTCGCGGGGGCTGAAGGGCTTGCAGATGTAATCGTCCGCGCCCGCCTCCAAGCCGATGAGCCGATCCACTTCCTCCACCCGCGCCGTCAGCATGATGATGGGCACGGGGCTGAACGCCCGCAGCGCACGGCAGATCGACAGCCCATCCCGCCCGGGCAACATCACATCCAGCAAGATCAACGCCGGGGTTTCGGCCCGCACAGCGGGTTCGACGGCCAAACCGTGGTCGAACACGCGGGCGGTGTAGCCGGCGGCTTGCAGGTAGTCGCGCACCAACTGCGCCAAGCGGGGTTCGTCTTCCACCACAAAAATCACGGGGGCGCTCATGCGGTCATGCCTCCTACAGCCCGGGGCAAGTTCACGCCAATGCACACGCCGCCCAGGGGCGAAGGCGTGGCCTCGATGGTGCCGCCGTGGGCTTCCACGATGCTGCGGCCAATCGCCAAGCCCAAGCCGCTGCCCCCGCTGGCCCGGGTGCGTGAGGCTTCGGCCCGGAAAAACCGCTCGAACAAACGCGCCAGCAACTCGGGCGCCACGCCGGGGGCCGAATCGGCCACTTCGATGCGCGCTTGGGTCGGTTCGAGCAGCGTCAAACGCACGCGCACGGTGCCGCCGGGATCGGTGTAGCGCACCGCGTTGTCCAGCAAGTTGTGCAGGAGTTGGCACAGCCGCGCCGGGTCGGCATGAACGATGACATCGTCGGCAGGAAGGCTCACCTCCAGCCGCAAGTCACGCTCGGCACAGCGGGCGGCGAAGGCGTCGGCCTGCTGGGCCACCAACGGCCCAAGGGCCACGTCTTCCTTGCGATAGTGCAGCGCGCCCACATCGGCCAAGGCCAGTTGATGCAGGTCGTTCACCAATTGGGTGAGGGTTTCGACTTCGGCGTGCAGCACCCCCAGACTGTGCGGCGTCAGGGGGTGGATGCCGTCTTGCATCGCCTCGATTTCTCCGCGCAGCACAGCCAGCGGGGTGCGCAGCTCGTGCGAAATATCGGCCATGGCATCGCGGCGCATTTGTTCGTTGCGGGCCAGGGTGTGGGCGAGCTGGTTGAAGTCTTGCGCCAGTTGGCCGATTTCGTCTTGGCTGCGCACGCTGACGCGGGTGTCGTAATGCCCAGCAGCCAGCCGGTGCGTGGCACGCGCCACCTCGCGCACGGGCGCCAGCAGCACCCGCGCCACCCACCACGCGATCAGCGCCGCCAGCAGCACGGACACGCCGCCCATCACCACCAGCGCGTGGCGCTGTTCGTGACCAAACTGCAAGGCCGCCGCATCCGTCACCGACTCGACCGGCGCCAACACCACCCAGCCGACAGTGCGCCCCTCCACCACGATCTCCCGCTGTTGCGAGTTGGCAAACACACGCGGATACCCGATCACCAACTGACGCTGCGCATCCAACAGCGCCAAGCGCCGCCCCAGGCCCAGCAAGTGCGGGGCGATTTGATCGAGCCGCCCTTCCCACGGCGTGGCGCCTTCGCGTTCGGGCTCGGGCTCCATCAAGCGGAACCAAGCGCCGGGACGTTCGCGCACAAACTCCCAACTGCCGTGCCCACGCTCGACAAAAGCACGCTGCAACCGAGGCAAGGCCGCTTCCATTTGCTCGGTCGCCTGCTGGTTGAGGTAGCCGATGAACCCTCGGCTGAAGTTGAACTGTGCCGCCGCCCCCATCGCAATGGTGACGAGCGTGGCCGTGGCCAGCACAGCGAGAAAGAGTTGCCAGGTCAGGCCGGGGCGTTTCATAGGGTGGGAGCTTTACACAAATTTCCTGCACATTTGGGGCGGATGCTGACGGTCATGGCGCCACGCTGGCGCGCTTTTTCTCAACCGATCATGCCAACTTCGATCATTCAACGCGCCTTATGGGCCGTTTTACTGGGCCTCACCGCTTTGTGGCTGGGGGCCGAACCCACGCCTTGGCCGCAGCCGTTCCACTACTTTGCGTTCCGTGCCAGTTTCATGCAGTACAGCGGCGCACTGGCCATCGGCGCCATGAGTGTGGCCATGGTGCTGGCCGTGCGGCCCACCTGGCTGGAGCCCCACCTGCGCGGCCTGGACAAGATGTACCGCCTGCACAAGTGGCTGGGCATCACAGCACTCGTCACCTCGGTGGCGCACTGGTGGCTGGGCCAAGGCACGAAGTGGATGGTGGGGTGGGGTTGGTTGGTGCGTCCACCGCGTGGGCCGCGCCCCTCGCCCGCCGATCAAGGTATGTTGGAAGCCTGGTTCGGCAGCCAACGCCACCTCGCCGAAACCGTGGGCGAGTGGGCGTTCTACGCCGCCGCCGTGCTGATGGTGTTGGCCCTGGTGAAGCGTTTTCCCTACCACTGGTTCGCCAAAACGCACACGGTGCTGGCGGCGCTGTACCTGGCGCTGGTGTTTCACTCGGTGGTGTTGGTGAAGTTCCCGTATTGGGGCAGTGCGCTCGGGGTGGTACTGGCGGTGCTGATGGCCGGGGGCAGCGTGGCCGCCGTGCTGGTGTTGGGGGGCCGTGTGGGGGCTCGCCGCCAAGTCAGCGCCGAAGTGGTGAGCACCACGGCCTATCCGGGCGTGAACGCGCTGCACACCACGCTGCGCGTGGGCGAAGGCTGGCCGGGCCATCGGGCGGGGCAGTTTGCGTTCGTCACCCTGGATCCGAAGGAAGGTGCCCACCCGTACACCCTGGCCTCAGCGTGGGACGCGCAAACGCGCCGCCTCAGCCTCGTCACCAAAGCGTTGGGGGATCACACGCGGCGCTTGCCCGAACTGGTCAAGCCGGGTTTGCCAGCCACGATCGAAGGCCCCTACGGCTGTTTTGACTTCACCGACGCCCAGCCTCACCAGATTTGGATCGGCGCTGGCATCGGCATCACGCCCTTCATTGCGCGGATGCAGCAACTCGCCGCCCAGGGCTTGCAAGGGGTGAGCGTGGATCTGTTTCACCCCACCGCCCAGCGGGATGACCGTGCCCTGGCGCAACTGCACGCCGACGCCCGCGCCGCTGGCATCCGCCTGCATGTGCTGGTGGATGCGCAAGATGGCCGTCTGGACGGCGCCCACATCCGCCATCTGGTGCCGCAATGGCTGCAAGCCAGCGTGTGGTTTTGCGGCCCGGTCGGGCTCGGCCAGGCCCTGCTGGCGGATTTTCGTGCCCATGGGCTGATGCCGCAGCGCTTTCACCAGGAGCTGTTCCAGATGCGCTGAGCGCCCTCCCGCTGAGGATTGTCAAGCGACAACGGGCTCTTAAAATCTTTGCAAGAATCTTCTCAAAACCAGCGGTTTTTCATGATGGATGTCTTGATCAATCAACGGGTTACTGCTGATTTTGGGTTGAAAAAATCTTCTCAAAATGATGCCCGATGCGCCCTCCCAACCACTCCGCCCGCTCACAGTTGTTGACGCTTCTCGGGCGCGGCGACCCTCGATCTGCAACGGAACTGGCACGCACCTTGGGCGTCAGCGTGGCCACCTTGCACCGCTTGTTGGGGGAGAGTGCGTCGCAGATCGTCACGCACGGCCAGGCCCGGCGCACGCGGTACGCCGCCCGCCGACCGGTGCGCGGCGAGTGGGCCGACTGGCCGCTCTACGAAATCGACGCCACCGGGCGCGCCCACAGCCGGGCTCGGCTCACGCCTCTGGCGTCGCAAGGCAGCAGTTGCCCCGGCTTGGCCGAAGCCGGCTGGCCGGTGCCCCCCGAATCCCGCGATGGATGGTGGGAAGGGTTGCCCTACCCTTTGCATGACATGCGCCCGCAGGGCTACATCGGTCGGCAGATCGCCCGGGCCGAGCATCAAGCTTTGGGCATCGGCGCCGACCCCGATCGCTGGAGTGATGACGATGTGCTCATCGCCCTCAGCCGCATCGGTTCCGATCTGAGTGGCTCGTTCATCCTGGGTGATGAGGCGTTGGCGCGCTGGCAGCAACACAGCTTGACCCCACCCGAACCTCACCCCGCCCCCACGCTGGCGGCGCACTATGTCCAATTGGCCGAACAAGCCCTGACCAGCGGCGTGCCGGGCTCCAGCGCGGCCGGTGAGTTCCCCAAGTTTTGCGCCCTGCGTGACGCCCCTGTGGCCCGCACCCCGCATGTGTTGGTGAAATTTTCGGGCGCGGACGGCTCACCCACCGTGCAGCGTTGGGCCGATCTGCTGGTCTGTGAACACTTGGCGCTGAACTGGGCCGGCACGCTGACCGGTGTTGAAGCCGCCCGCAGTCGTTTGCTGCAAGCCCAGGGGCGCACGTTTCTGGAAGTCGAACGTTTTGATCGCCATGGTTGGCTGGGGCGCAGCCCGTTGGTCAGCTTGGGGACGTTGGACGCCGCCCTGCTCGGCAGTGGCCGCAGCGATTGGCCCGATCTGGCCACCCGGTTGATGGCCGCAGGCTGGTTGGCCCCCGATGCGCTGGCCCCGATTCAGCGGCTGTGGTGGTTCGGCAAGCTGATCGCCAACAGTGACATGCACACCGGCAACCTGAGCTTCCGCCCCCGCCCCACCCTGACCCTCCAACTGGCCCCGGCGTATGACATGCTGCCCATGCTGTACGCCCCCCTCCCCGGTGGTGAGTTGCCCGCACGCACTTTTCAACCGCCCCTGCCCTTGCCCCCCCAGCGCGACACCTGGCACCACGCCTGCCAAGCTGCGCAAGGTTTTTGGGCCGAAGCCGCACGCGATTCACGCATCAGCCAGGCGTTCCGGCAGCAATGCCACGCACATCACAGCACGCTGCAACGCTTGGCCGAACGGGTGTGATCACCCCTCCGGCACGGTTTGCGGCCCCGCTTGGCTCACATACCCTTCGGTGTGCATCCTCTGCGGCAGGGCGCCCAACGCCTGCACGGCCTGGCTGCAATCCGCCACAAACGCTGGGCTGCCGGCGATGAACACGCTGTAAGCGCTCAAGTCCGGGAAACGCTGGCCCAGCACCTCGGGGATGCGCCCGGCCAGCGCGCCCGCTGGCAGGGCCTGTCCGGCGTCCAGCCGCGTCAGGCAGGGCACGTAGGTGAAACTGCGGTGCTTGGTTTGCCAGTAGGCCAGCGGGCCATCGGCGTACAGGTCGGCGGGGGTGCGGGCGGAAAACATCAACGTCACTGGCTTGCGAAAACCGCGCCGCAGCGCCGCTTCCGTGAGCGCCAAAATCGGCGCCAAGCCCGAACCCGCCGCCAAGCACAGCACCGGGGACTCCACAGCCGGATCGCCAATGAAGGTGCCATACGGCCCATTCACCTGCACCACTTGCCCGACGTGGACACGCTCATGCACCCAGCGGCTGGTGTGCCCATCGTCCACACGGGTGATTTGCAGAACGATGGTGCCATCCGGTCGAGGCGCATTGGCCACCGAGTAACAACGCGGCGGCACCCCCGCCCGCGCATCCCCCAGCGTGACGTACTGCCCCGGCCAGTAGCGCATCGGCGCGGCCACCGGGCGCAGGTGCAACTCCACGATGCGCGGCGTGCGCGCCAAGCGCTCCACCACCACATAACGCTGGCGCTCACGCGGCGGAAACAGCTTGGGCTTGGCGTCCTCCATGCCCCAGTCGATCACCAATTCTTCGGAGATCGGCTTGGCCATGCACATCAGGCCGTAGCCTTGTTGGCGCTCCTCCTGGGTCAGGGCCATGTCCAGCACCATGCCCTGGTCGAACTGGCCGGAGAGTACCTTCACCTTGCACTCGCCACAGGCGCCGGCGCGGCAGTTGTTGGGCAGGGCGTACCCTGCTTTTTCCAGCGCGCCCAGCACTGTGTCCCCCGCCGCGCAGGCCACCTCCTTCAGCGAAGGATGCAGACGGATGCGGCCCATCGTCAGAACACCGGGATGATGTCGTCCATCTCCACGTCGGAGATTTCCTGGCCGGTGATGTCCACCTCGGGGATGGCGGGGAAGGCAATGTCGTAGCGATCCAGCACGCTCTTGAGGTTGAGCATGGCGTTGCGCCAGTTGTCGCGCTTGGCGTCGTAGCTGGGGATGCCAAAGCCGGCGGCGCGGGCCACCGCTTCACCTTCGCGCTGGTTGGCGATGAAATCGGCGGGCAAATCCCAAAACTCCATCGGCGGCTCAAACAACACCGCCGACAAGAACAGATACCCCGCCCGGATTTGTTTGGTGACCACGGCGCGGTCTTCGGCGGCCATTTTGGGGTAATCACGCTCCATCAGCGCCATGCAGATGGCCATGTGCCGGCCCTCATCGCGGCCAATGTTGCGGAACGCTTCCTTGAACACCAGCTCGCGGCTGTTGTCGTGCATTTGTTTGAAGATGGTGGCGGCGGCAATTTCCCCCATGAGGAAGGAGGAAAACAGCACGGCCAGAGAATAACGCGGCACGGCTTGTTTGTAGCCCGTCCAATAGCGCCCGCCGTTGTAGTACAGCCATTTGGCGTTCTTTTGCAGCCGGCGGCCCAGTTCGGTTTTGGGTTCGTAGGTGATGGGATCCGGATGCTCCAGCAGCTTGGTGATGGCCAAGCCGCACATTTGTTCGTGGTTTTGCTCGTCACGGGTGACCGAGAAGAAGCAGCGGCGCACGGCGTCTTCTTCGTGCGCTTCATAGGTTTTGATGAACGCGCTGGCAAACACCGGCGGCGCCGAGGCGTCGAACACCGACAGCAGTGTCCACCAATAGGCGATGGCTTCGCGCTCCTCCCAGGTGTAGCTCTCGACATCCAGCGTGTCCCACGGCAGGTGCTTGGGATCCCAGTTTTCACGTTGAGCGGCGTCCCACACTTCTTCCATCTTGGCGGTGTGGGCGTGCCAGCTCAGGGGGTAGACATTCGGCTGGTCGGTGGCGGGAGGGAATTCTTGGGTATGGGCGATTTTGGGGTGCTGGCTCACGTGTCTCTCCAAACTCCATTCATGGCAAGATCGCACTTTTTGCTGCATCTTGTTGGCAGTTGAAAGCGCACTGCCATGTTCAAGGTGTGAGCGCCTGTCGAGTTTGAGCCAGATCAAAACCATCACAATTCATCGACCGACCGGTCGGAATATCAACAAGCAATCATCCTCCTATCGGAACACCAGCCACGCAAGGAGCCTCCCATGACCGCCAAAATTGCAAAGATTGCCAAGCGAAACCATGTACACCTGATGGGCAACCCGGACGCCTCCGAAACCCTGATGCTGGTGCATGGCCTGGGCACCGATCAAACGGTTTGGCACAAAATCACCCCGTTTTTTCTGAAGCATTTCAAAATCGTTTTATTGGACCATCTGGGTTCCGGCCACTCGGACACCTCACAATTCCAACAGCATCGGTATTTGGACTTGAACCAATATGCGAGCGATCTTGTGGAAGTTTGTGAAGCCTACCGGCTGGAAAACATCCACATCGTCGGCCATTCTGCTGGCGCCATGATCAGTGCGCTGGCCACCCTGCAAGCCCCTGCGCGTTTCAAGCGGCTGGTGATGATTGCCGCCTCCCCCCGTTATTTGCAGGACGAGGGTTATCACGGCGGCTTGAGCGAGCAAGATGTTTCACGCATCTACAGCGAACTGATGCGCAACCCCGCCACCGCCCTGCCCGCACTGCTGACCGAAGCGGCCATTTACCCGGAAGATCCCGGCCTTCACGCTTATTTTTCGGCATCGCTCCAGCAAGTCAACCGGGATCATGTGCTCACGGTGCTGTGCGCCATTTTGCAATCGGATCATCGGGAAACCATTCGGCGCATCACCATCCCCACCCTCATCATTCAATCGCGCAAGGACTATTTTGTGCCGATGGAGGTGGCTTTGTATCTGCACCACCATATTCCCGGCAGCACGCTGACCGTCATCCGATCCAAAGGCCATTTCCCCCAACTGAGCGCGCCGGGGGAGATTGTGGCCGCCCTTCAAAGCTTTTTCACGGCTTGATGGCGGCGCACCGTCGCTCAACCGCTCAGTCGCGTTTGGCCACCAGCGTGAGGATGTCGTAGCTGGCCACCAGCTCGCCGTGCTGGTTTTTCACTTCGACATCCCAGGCCACCACACCTTGCCCGACGCCTTTGGCGTCACGCCGGTTGCGGTCGATCTTGCGCTTGGCCGTCAGGCGGGCTTGGATGGTGTCACCGATGGCCACGGGCTTGACGAAGCGCAGGGTGTCCAGGCCGTAGTTGGCCAGCACCGGCCCCGGTGCGGGCCACACAAACAGCCCCGCCGCCGCCGAGAGCACAAAGTAACCGTGTGCAATGCGCTGGCCAAACTGGGTGTCCTTGGCGGCGATTTCGTCGAAGTGCATATAGAAATAGTCACCCGAAACACCGCCGAAGTTGACGATGTCCGCCTCGCTCACTGTGCGGCGGTGCGTCAGCAGTGAGTGGCCGATTTCCAAATCTTCGAAGTAACGGCGGAAGGGGTGCAGCTCGCTGTCCTTCACCGCCGCACCGCGCACGTATTCCCCCGTGATGGCCGCCAACATGCTGGGCGAGCCCTGCACCGCCGTGCGTTGCAGGTAGTGTTTCACCGAGCGGATGCCGCCCAGCTCCTCACCACCGCCGGCACGCCCCGGGCCACCGTGTTTCAACATCGGCAGGGGCGAGCCGTGGCCGGTGGACTCGGGTGCAGCTTCGGCGTCCAGCACATGCACGCGGCCATGCCAGGCGGCCATCTGCGGCACCATGCGGGCGGCCAGTTGCGGCGTTTTGGTGACGAGCGTGGCCACCAAACTGCCCCGGCCACGTGCCGCCAGGGCCACGGCTTCGTCGGTGTCCTCATAGGGCATGAGGGTGGTGACGGGGCCGAAGGCTTCCACATCGTGCGGCGCGTCGTGCTGCCAGGGTTGGCGGCACAGCAGCAAGGTGGGGTGGAAGAACGCGCCTTCGGCAGTGCCTTCACCGAGGGGCGCCCAGCCTTCAGGCGCTCCCAGCACCAACTCGGCACTTTGGCGCAGTTGGGCCACGCGCTCGGCCACGTCGTGCATCTGGGCATGGGAGGCCAGCGCGCCCATGCGCACGCCTTCCACCGCCGGGTCGCCCACCTTCACGCCGGCCAGGCGCTTGGCCAAGCGCTCGGCCACAGCGTCCAGATGGCGGCGCGGCACCAAGGTGCGGCGGATGGCGGTGCATTTCTGCCCAGCCTTCACCGTCATCTCCCGCGCCACTTCTTTGATGAAGAGGTCGAACTCGGCATCGTCCGGGCTGACGTCGTCGCCCAACACGGCGCAGTTGAGCGAATCGGCCTCGGCGTTGAAGGGCACGCTCTTGGCGATCAGGTTCGGATGCACGCGCAGCCGGGCAGCGGTGTCAGCGGAGCCGGTGAAGGTCACCACATCGTTGCCTTCGAGCCGGTTCAGCAAATCGCCCGTGCCGCCGATCACCAGTTGCAGCGCGCCTTCCGGCAGCAGGCCCGATTCGGCCATCAGCCGCACCGTGGCTTCGGTAAGGTAGCTGGTGGCGGTGGCGGGTTTCACCACACACGGCATGGCGGCCAAAAAGCTGGGCGCGAACTTCTCCAACATGCCCCAAATCGGGAAGTTGAAAGCGTTGATATGAACCGCCAAACCCCCACGCGGCACCAGGATGTGCGTGCCGGCAAAGCGGTTTTGCTTGCCCAGCGGCACAGCAGGGCCTTCATGCAACACATTGCCGCTGGGCAGCTCGTTGCCGCCCATGCTGGCGTAGGCAAACAGGGTGCCGATGCCGCCTTCCACATCGATCCAACTGTCCGCCCGCGTGGCGCCGGTGTGGGCGGAAAGGGCGTACAGCGCTTCTTTGCGCTCCATCAGGAACTTGGCCAGGGCCTTGAGCACGGCGGCGCGGCGCTGGAAATCCAGCCGCATGAGCGCCGGCACACCCACGCGGCGGGCATGGTGGACGGCCTCGCCAAAGTCCAGACTTTCAGCGTGGGTGTGGGCCACGCCTTGGCCGTTGAGGGCGCTTTTCAGGGCTTGCGCCGGGGTATGGCCGACCCAGCGGCCGGCGATGTGGCTTTGCAACAGCATCGGCAGGTTCTCCGAAAAAAGAGCGGGCGGGTTACGGTTGCAGCTTCCAGGTGCCGCCTTCGATTTTCACCATCACGGCAGCACGCTGATCCAGCCCCAAGTGGTCATTGGCGGAGGTGTTGAACACACCGTGGGCGCCGGGCAGTTCACGCAGGTTTTCCAACGCATCGCGCAACGCTGCACGGAACTCAGCCGTGCCCGGTTGGGCTTTCTTCAACGCCTGGGCAGCGGCGGTTTGCATCATCAAACCGGCATCCCACGCATGGGCACCGAAGGTCGAAACCGACCCCGCGCCGTACGCCGCCTCATAGGCCGTCACATACGCCAGGGCGCTTTTGCGCACGGGATGGCTGGCCGGCAGTTGTGCGGCCACCAACACCGGGCCCGCCGGCAGCAGTGTGCCTTCCACATCCTTACCGCCGACGCGCAAGAAATCGTTGTTGGCCACGCCATGCGTTTGGTAAATCTGCCCGGTGTAACCGCGCTCCTTGAGGGTGCGCTGCGGCAGCGCCGCCGGGGTGCCAGAGCCGGCCACCAGCACAGCGTCCGGTTTGGCGCTCAACAGCTTGAGGATTTGCCCGGTCACGGCGGTGTCAGCACGGTTGTAACGCTCGCTGGCCACCACTTCGATTTTCTTGAGCGCAGCGGCTTTGGTGAACTCTTGGAACCAGCCTTCACCGTAAGCGTCAGCGAACCCGATGAACGCCACCCGCTTGAAACCCTTGGCCGCCATGCTGTTGACAATCGCCAGGGACATCATGATGTCGTTCTGCGGCGTCTTGAACACCCAGCGCTTTTTGGCGTCTTGCGGCTCCACGATGCGCGCCGAAGCGGCCATCGAAATCATCGGTGTTTGCGCTTCCGCCACCGCATCGATCATGGCCAGCGAGTTGGGCGTGGTGGTCGAACCCAGGATCACGTCCACCTTGTATTCGCTGGTGAACTTGCGGGTGTTGGCCACGGCGGCGGTGGTGTCCGAGGCGTCATCCAGCACGATGTAATTCACCTTCTGCCCGCCGATGGTTTTGGGCATGAGGGCGATGGTGTTCTTCTCCGGAATGCCCAGCGACGCAGCCGGGCCGGAGGATGAAACCGTCACGCCGACGGTGATGTCGGCCCAAGCGGCGGCGCTGGCGGCCAGTGCGCAAGCCAGTGCGAGGGTGCGGGCAATGAATTTCATCGTGTTGTCTCCGAGTCTTCGTTGGTGAAATGCCACCCAACCGGGCGAGGGAAGGCCGGGCGGTGTTGGGAAAACTTCAAACGCGCTCGATGGCCAGCGCGATGCCTTGGCCCACGCCAATGCACATCGTGGCCACAGCGCGGCGCCCGCCGGTGCGCTCCAGTTGGCGCAAGGCGGTGAGTGCCAGCCGGGCGCCCGAGGCTCCGAGCGGATGGCCGATGGCAATCGCGCCGCCATTGGGGTTGACCTGGGGCGCGTCGTCCGGCAGCCCGAGCTGGCGCAGCACGGCCAGGCCTTGGGCGGCGAAGGCTTCGTTCAGCTCCAGCACATCCACCTGATCCAGCGTCCAGCCGATGCGCGCCAGCAGCTTTTGCGTGGCCGGCGCCGGGCCGATGCCCATGATGCGCGGCGGCACGCCCGCCACCGCCATGCCCACCACCCGGCCACGCGGCGTGAGTTGATGGCGCTTCAAACCCGCATCCGAGGCCAGCAGCAGTGCCACGGCGCCATCGTTCACGCCGGAGGCGTTGCCGGCGGTCACGCTGCCGTCGGGGCGCACCACCCCTTTCAAACGCGCCAGTTGTTCGAGGGTGGTTTCAGGGCGCGGGTGCTCGTCGGTGCTCACCACCAGCGGCTCGCCCTTGCCACGCGGCACACTCACCGGGCAGATTTCGCCTTCGAAGAAGCCGGCGGCGCTTGCGGCCTGCCAGCGTTGCTGCGAGCGCAGCGCCAGCGCGTCTTGGTCGGCGCGGGCGATGCCGAATTCCTGCGCCACGTTTTCGGCGGTTTCCGGCATGGAGTCGATGCCGTGGGCGGCTTTCATCTTCGGGTTGACGAAACGCCAGCCGATGGTGGTGTCTTCAACCTTGGCGCTGCGCGAGAACGCGGTTTCGGCCTTACCCATCACAAACGGGGCGCGGCTCATGCTTTCCACGCCACCAGCCAGCATCAGATCCGCTTCACCGGCGCGGATGGCGCGTGCCGCTTGCCCCATCGCATCCAAGCCCGAACCGCACAGGCGGTTCAGCGTGCCACCGGGCACGTCCACCGGCAGCCCCGCCAGCAAGGCCACCATGCGCGCCACGTTGCGGTTGTCTTCGCCCGCTTGGTTGGCGCAGCCGTAAAGCACATCGTCCAGCGCCGCCCAATCGACTTGGGGCTGGCGGCGCATCAGCGCGGCAATCGGGATGGCGCCCAAGTCATCGGTGCGCACACCCGCCAGAGCGCCGCCGTAGCGGCCAAACGGGGTGCGCTGGCCGTCCACGATCCAGGCTTGAGAGGGGGTGAAAGTGGTCATGGGGATTGCGTGAAGGGGGGGTTGGGCGAAGGGGGGGCAGCCCCCTCTCCCCGGCCCTCTCCCACGAGGGGAGAGGGAGAAAATGCCTGGGAAGCTCCCCCGTGCAACAAAGCCCCTCTCCCCTCGTGGGAGAGGGGTTGGGGAGAGGGGGCCACCGACGCCTGAACCGCTGGCACGCCGCCAAAAAACAGATCGGCCACGATGGGCGCCATGCGTTCGTAGTCGAGCTGGCCGTCGGGGCGCAGCCAGGTGAACATCCAATTGATCATCACGAACAGCAACATGGTCAGCGGCTTGGTGAGGTGATCGACGCCCAACTCGGGGCGAAATTCGGCCAACGCGCTGGCAAAAGCGTGAACCAAGCGGCGCTCGCAATCGAGGATGCGCTGGCGATCCGCTTCTTCCAAAAACCGCACGTCTTCGGTGAGCACGCGGTGGGCGTGCTGCGCATCGGCGTACTCGGCCACGAAGCGGCGGATCAGCTCGCGCACCCGCGCTTCGGGTGGCAGGCCGGCTTGGGTCACGTCCAGCACCTGCGCTTCCAACCGGGCAACGTGGCCTTCGGCGATGTTCACCAGCAGCGTGTATTTGTCGCGGTAGTAGTGGTAGAGCGTCGGTTTGGACAGGCCGCAAGCCTCGGCCACCTGATTCATGGAGGTGCCGGGGTAGCCGTGCCGGGCAAACAGCTCCGCTGCGCGGGTGAGGATCATCTCGCGCTGGTCGTCGTAACCGGGGGAGCGTTTGCGGGCCATGGTGGGTGTCCTTTCTTGTGGATGCGGGCTAGATGCGGGAAAACCCGTCATCTTGCAACATCCTTCAGCGTTCGTCGAAGGACAAGATCAGGCGCTGCGTGAGCGCGTGCGCCTGGCAGGTCAGCACAAAACCTTCGGCCACCTCGTGCGCTTCGAGCGAGAAGTTGCGCTCCATGCGCACTTCCCCTTCCACCACCTTGGCGCGGCAGGTGCTGCACACGCCCGATTTGCACGAGAACGGCAGCTCCAGCCCGGCGCGGGTGGCGGCGTCCAGCACGCTGGCGTCTTGTTTGCCGACGCGAATTTCGCGCTGCAAACCATCGCGGATCAGGATCACGCGGGCATCGTCCGCATCCCCCGGTTGGGCAGCGTGCTGGCGGGCGGCTTGGGCGTCGGCCACGGTACCGGGCACGCCGAAGCGTTCCACATGGATGCGCTCCGGCACCACACCCGCCGCCTTGAGCGCCGCTTCGGCCTCGTCATTCAGCCCGAAGGGGCCGCAGACAAAGGCGTGGCTGATGCTTTGCGGGTCGATGAGCGGCCCCAGGAATTCGGCCAGCTTGGCTTGGGTGAGGCGGCCACTGTTCAGCGGCGAGTCCATGAACTCTTGCGAGAACACCGGATGCAGCACCACGCGGGTGAGGTAGCGGTTTTTCAGGTCTTCCAGCTCCTCCTTGAACATCGTGCTTTTTTGCGTGCGGTTGGCGTAAAGCAGCGTGAAGCGGCTGTTGGGCTCGACCTCCAACACGGTTTTCATGATCGAGAGGATGGGTGTGATGCCACTGCCCCCGGCCACGCCCAGGTAATGCCGGCGCTCGGTGGGCGCCAGCGGGGCGAAGAAGTGGCCTTGCGGCGGGAAAACTTGCACCACGTCGCCGGCTTTCAACTCGCGGTTCACCCAGGTGGAGAACACGCCGCCGGGCACCTGGCGCACGCCGACGCGCAACGCGCCATCGTTCACACCGGCGCAGATGGAGTAGGAGCGGCGCACGTCCTGCCCGCCCACCTCGGCGCGCAGGGTGAGGTACTGGCCTTGGGTGAAGCGGAAAGTGTCGGCCAACTCGGGCGGCACGTCGAAGCTCACCACAACCGCCTCATCGGTTTCCGGGGACACGTCGCGCACATGCAAGGGGTGGAAATGCAGGCTCATGGGGGAATTCCTGTTCTTTTCAAATCGGCTTAGATCGGCTTGAAATGCTCGAACGGTTCTTGGCAGGCCAAGCAGCGGTAAAGCGCCTTGCAAGCAGTGGAGCCAAAGGCCGAGAGGCGCTCGGTGCGCGGGCTGTCGCAGCGCGGGCAGGGCACGCTCTCGCGCAGACGCGGCAGCCAGCGCACGGGCACCGCGCCTTCCGGACGTTGCACCGGACCGGGCGGGGCGATGCCGTATTCGCGCAGCTTGCGTTTGCCGTCTTCGCTCATCCAGTCGGTCGTCCAGGCGGGGGCGCGTTGCAGCGTCACACGCACGGGGGCGAAGCCCGCCGATTCCAGCGCGTCGCGCACGCTTTGGGCGATGACTTCGGTGGCCGGGCAGCCGCTGTAGGTCGGCGTGAGCACCACTTCCAGCGCCTGCGCGCCGTGTTCGGGCTGGGCGCGCAGCTCGCGTACGATGCCCAAATCACACAGCGTCAGCGCCGGCACTTCCGGGTCGGGAACGGTGGCCAGCACGGCCCAGGCCGCCGAGATCCCCGAGGCGTTTTCGCAAGCGTGAGCGTGCATGGTTCTTCAGCCTTCGCGGGTTACCAAACGCCGCCGGGGTAGGCGCGTTGCAGGTGCTGCATCTGCGCCAGCAAGTGGCCCATGTGCTCGCTGTGGCGGCCTTGTTTGCCTTGCGGCACAAAGCGGCCCGGCGCCGGGGCGGCCAGCGTGGCGGCTTGCAGGATGCTGTGCATCTCAGCCTCCCACCCTTCGCGCAGCTCGCTCCAAGCGGGGCCGAGGCCCGACGCCGAAGCGGCTTCGTCCACCGCATCTGCCGCGAACATCTCGTTCACGTAGGGCCAGAGCATGTCCAGCGCAGCCACCATGCGGCGCTGGCTTTCCTCGGTGCCATCGCCCAGGCGCACCACCCAATCGGCAGCGTGCTCTTGGTGATAACGCGCTTCCTTCACCGCCTTGGCAGCGATGGCAGCCAGTTCGGCGTCCGACGAAGCGGTCAGGCGCGTCCACATCTGCTTCAACAGCGTGGCCACCATGCAGTTGCGCAGCACGGTGAAAGCGAAGTCCCCACGCGGCAGCTCCACCAGAGTGAGGTTGAAGTAATCGCGCTCGTCACGCAGGAAAGCGAGCTGGTCTTCGTCAAACGCCGCGCCGTTGGCACCCGAAACCCCGGCTTGCGCCGCGAGCTGGCCGGCGCGGGTCAGCACCCCACGCGCTTGGCCCACCAAGTCCAGCGCCATGTTGGTGAGCGCAATGTCTTCTTCGAGGATGGGCGCGTGGCCGCACCACTCGCCCAGGCGCTGGGCCAGGATCAGGCAGGTATCGCCCAGGCGCAGCAGGTAATTCACATCGGCGGGCACCGAGCCAGCGCCGCGCAGTTGGATGGAGGCTTGCATCAGACGTGCCCTCTCACATGTGGTTCACGGCGTCGGGCAGGGTGTAGAAGGTGGGGTGGCGGTACACCTTGTCTTCCATCGGGTCGAAGTACATGTCTTTGTCGCCCGGGTCGCTGGCCACGATCTGGTCGGCACGCACCACCCAGACGCTGGAACCTTCTTGGCGGCGGGTGTAGACATCCCGCGCCATCTGGATCGCCAGCTTGGCGTCCGGCGCGTGCAGGCTGCCACAGTGTTTGTGATCCAGGCCGGCTTTGCTGCGCACGAACACTTCCCACAGCGGCCATTCGTTGCGGTTCGGGGTCTGCTCTGCTGAACTCATGATGGATTCCTTGAAGACTGAATGCGAAGGGCTGGATCGCTCAGGCCGCCTGGGCCTGGGTTTGCTGCTTGCGCTGGTGCGCCAGGGCGGCTTCGCGCACCCAGGCGCCGTCCTCCCAAGCCTTGACGCGGGCGTTCAGGCGTTCGCGGTTGCAGGGGCCGTCACCGCCCACCACGCGCCAGAACTCGTCCCAATCGATGGCGCCGAAGTCGTAGTGGCCGCGCTCGGCGTTCCACTTCAGCTCCGGGTCGGGCAGGCTGATGCCCAGCACCTTGGCTTGCTCGACGGTGGCATCGACAAACTTTTGGCGCAAATCGTCATTGCTGATGCGCTTGATGCCCCAGCGCATGGACTGCGCGCTGTGGACGCTCTCGCCATCGGGCGGGCCGAACATCATCAAACAGGGCCACCACCAGCGGTTCACCGCGTCTTGCACCATCTCGCGCTGGGCGTCGGTGCCGTGTTGCATCATCACCAAGAGGCTGTCGTAGCCTTGGCGCTGGTGGAAACTTTCCTCGCGGCAGATGCGGATCATGGCCCGCGCATACGGCGCATACGAGCAGCGGCACAGCGGCACTTGGTTCATGATCGCAGCGCCATCCACCAGCCAGCCGATCACGCCGATGTCCGCCCAAGTCAGCGTCGGGTAGTTGAAGATCGAGCTGTACTTGGCTTTGCCCGAGTGCAGCGCGTCCAGCAACTGGTCGCGGCTTTGGCCCAGGGTTTCGGCAGCGGCGTAGAGGTAGAGGCCGTGGCCGCCCTCGTCTTGCACCTTGGCCAGCAGGATGGCTTTGCGCTTCAGCGTGGGCGCCCGGGTGATCCAGTTGCCCTCGGGCAACATGCCGACGATCTCGCTGTGCGCGTGCTGGCTGATCTGGCGCAGCAGCGTGCGGCGGTAGTGCTCGGGCATCCAGTCTTTGGCTTCGATGAAGCCGCCGTCGTCAATGCGGGCCTCAAAGCGCTGCTCCAGCATCATTTCCTGGGCCGAGCGCACCGGCTTGGCCGTGGGGGCGCTGGCGCCTTCCTTGGCCATCAAGTCCATGGCTTGGGTGTACATGGTGGTTGCTTTCGTGTGGGGCGCTTCCCCCTCTCCCCAACCCCTCTCCCACGAGGGGAGGGGGGCTTTGCAGCGCGGAGAGGTGAGCGCTAGGTTCAAGATGGGTTGCAGTGCCGCGTGTTGGCTTCGGTACTTGCTGAAGTGCAGCGCATGGCCGGTGGTTGAAACGCGGCGGGGCTTTTCTCCCTCTCCCCTCGTGGGAGAGGGCCGGGGAGAGGGGGCCGCCGCCCGCATCAACGTGGGCGCAGATCGCGCACCCGGCGTGCCTTGCCCACCAGCGTGCGTTCAATCGAGTCATGCGCCAGCACGGTCACGCGGGTGGACACGCCCACCAGCGTTTTGATGCGGTGTTCCAGCGACTTGCCAATGCGCTGGGCTTCAAGCTCGCTGGGCAGGCCGAATTGGGGCAGCATTTCGCACAGCACTTCCATCTGGTCGAGGTGCCCATCGCGGTGAACCTTGATTTGGTACTGGCCGCCAAGCTGCCCGTGTTGCAGCACGATTTCTTCGATCTGCGACGGAAACACATTCACCCCCCGGATGATCAGCATGTCATCCGAGCGCCCGACGATCTTGCCCATGCGGCGGAAGCTGCGCGACGTGGGCGGCAGCAGCCGCGTCAAATCGCGGGTGCGGTAACGGATGATGGGCAGCGCTTCCTTGGTCAACGAGGTGAACACCAGTTCGCCCTCGCTGCCGTCGGGCAGCACCTCGCCGGTTTCCGGGTCGATGATCTCGGGATAAAAATGGTCTTCCCAAATCACCGGGCCGTCTTTGGACTCGATGCACTCATTGGCCACGCCGGGGCCCATCACTTCGGAAAGGCCGTAGATGTCCACCGCGTCGATGTCCGCTTTGGTTTCGATCTCGCGGCGCATGGCTTCCGTCCACGGTTCGGCGCCAAAAATGCCGACTTTGAGCGACATCTCACGCGGGTCCATCCCCTGACGCTCGAACTCCTCGATGATCACCTGCATGTAGCTGGGCGTGACCATGATCAGATCCGGGCAGAAGTCTTGGATCAACTGCACCTGCTTTTCCGTCTGCCCGCCGGACATGGGGATGACGGTGCAGCCCGCCCGCTCTGCGCCGTAGTGCGCGCCCAGCCCGCCCGTGAACAGGCCGTAACCGTAAGCGACGTGGACGATGTCCCCCGGCCGGCCACCCGCAGCGCGAATGGAGCGTGCCACCAAATTCGCCCAGGTGTCGATGTCCTTCAGGGTGTAGCCCACCACCGTCGGTTTGCCCGTGGTGCCGGAAGACGCGTGGATGCGCGCCACCTTCTCACGCGGCACGGCGAACAGCTTGAACGGGTAGTTGTCGCGCAAATCCTTTTTCGTGGTGAACGGGAATTTGGCGAGATCGGCCAAGGTTTTCAGGTCACTGGGATGCACGCCTTGGGCGTCGAACGCTTGGCGGTAGTGCGGCACGTTCTCGTAGGCGTGAGCCAGCGTCCAGCGCAGGCGCTCCAGTTGCAACGCGACGATTTCGTCGCGGCTGGCGGTTTCAATCGGCTCCAGATCGCCGGGGGCAGGTTGCTTGACGGGCATGGCGTGTCTCCTTTTCAGCGCCCGGGGGCAGTGCCCGGCACGGCGGGTTTGTCTTTGAAGCGGTACGAACGCCCACGCATCAGGGCGATCAGCTCGCCGCGTTGGTTGCACACGGTGATGTCATACACCCCCGTGCGCCCGACGCTGTGTTGTTCTTCGGCGCGGGCGGTGAGCACATCGCCGGGGCGGCCTGGGGCCACAAAATCGATGGCCAGGCCCGAGGCCACGGTCAGCCAGTTGGCGCTGTTGCAGGCGTAGGCGAAGGCGGTGTCGGCCAGTGTGGTGATGTAGCCGCCGTGGCAGATGTTGAAGCCGTTGAGCATTTCGTCGCGCACCGGCATGTCGATCACCGCACGGCCAGGCGCGATGGCGGTGATCACCATGCCGAGGTGCTGGGCGGCGCGATCGTTGGCGAACATGCCGTCGCGCACGCCTTCGGCGATCTGCTGCGGGCTGCGGGCGTCGTCAGTCATGAAACAAGCCTCCGGTGTGTTGCAGGTGCGAGAGCGCCGGGGAGCGCCGGTAGCGCACCTCGCCGTAGTGCTGTTGCAGGTGGGTCAGCACGGTGGCCACGCGGGCAGGGCCGATGGCATCGGCCCAGGCCAGCGGGCCTTGCGGGTAGGCGGTGCCCAGACGCATGGCGGTGTCGATGTCGGTCGGCGCGGTGCCCGTCCAGGTGAGCACGTCGGCGGCTTCGTTCGCCAAGCAGGCCACGGTACGCAGCACCACCAGGCCGGCCACGTCGGCCAGGGGCAGCAGTTGCACGCCGGCGGGGGCGAGGGCGGCGGCGAGTTGGGCGAGGGGGCTCCCCCTCTCCCCAACCCCTCTCCCACAAGGGGAGAGGGGCTTAGTGCCTGGCACAGGGTTTGCCAAAGTGGGAGCTCCCTCTCCCCTCGTGGGAGAGGGGTTGGGGTGAGGGCCTCCCACCGCCACCGCCACCATCGGCGTCGTGCCGAAATCCAGCGCCAAATCCAGCAACAACACCGGGCGCCCCGCCCGCTGGGCAGAACGCTGCGCGGCGGTGCGGCCATCGCTCAAGGTGATCCAGGTGCCGCCCGGGGTGCCGGCATCCTCCTCACCCAAGGCCAGGGTTTCGGCGGGCAGGCTGTCGTCGGGCAGCAGCGTCACGCCGGCAGCGGCCAGGCGCTGCACCAGCGGCGTGAGCAGCCCCATGTCCGACGCACAGCGCAGCACCGGCACGCTGGGCGCAGGCGCCACGCAGGCCACGGCAGCGCCTTGCGGTTTGCCGCCTTCGTAGCGATAAAAACCGTGCCCCGTCTTGCGCCCAAAGCGCCCGCTGCGCACCAACTCTTGCTGGATGAGATGCGGGGCATAACGCGGATCGAACGCCGTGGCTTCAAACACCGAGGTCGTCACCGAGAGGTTGACTTCGACGCCGATCAAATCCATCAGCTCGAACGGCCCCATCACAAAACCACCGGCTTGGCGCAACAGGGTGTCGATGCTCGCCACATCGGCCACCCGTTCGGCCAGCAAGCGCAGCCCTTCAGCGTAATAGGGTCGCGCCACGCGGTTGACGATGAACCCCGGCGCATTCGGCGCCAACACTGGCACCTTGCCCCAGGCACGGGTGAGCGCCTGCATGGGCGCCACCAGTGCCGGATCGGTGGCCACTCCGCTGATGATTTCCACCAACTTCATGCGCGTGGCTGGGTTGAAAAAGTGCCAGCCGATGAAGCGCTGCGGCTGCGCCAGCTTTTGCGCCACCGCCGTCACCGAGATGGACGAGGTGTTGGTGGCCAGCACCGCCTGCGGCCCGAGCACCTTTTCCAGCTCGGCAAACAGCGCTTGTTTGGGCTCCAGCTTTTCGACGATGGCTTCCACCGCCAGGCCGCAGCCCGCCAAATCAGTGAGCTGCTCGGCCACGCTCAGGCGGGCCAAGGTGGCGTCGCGTTCGGTGGCGGTGAGCTTGCCGCGTTGCACGGCGCCGGCCAGATCGTCCGCGATGCGGGCCAGGGCGCGGGCGGCAGCGCCGGCTTGCAGGTCAAACAGGCGCACCGCGTGCCCCGCTTGGGCGGCCACTTGGGCAATGCCCGCCCCCATGCTGCCCGCACCGATCACGGCCACGGGCGTGGTGGCGTCCAGGGAAACGTTCGAAGCGTTCAGCGAAACCATCGTCGCACCCACCTCAACGGTCCGTGAACTGCGGGGCACGCTTGGCCAGGAAAGCCGCCACGCCTTCGAGGTAATCGTGTGCAGCGCCCAGTTCACCTTGCAGACGGGCTTCGGCGTCCAGCGCTTCGTCCAGGCTCAGGCTTTGGGCGGCGTCCATCGCCAAGCGGGTTTGCACCAGGGCGCGGGTGGGCATCGCAGCCAGGCGTTCGGCCAAGGCGTGGGTTTCGTCGGCCAAGGCGGCATCGTCCACGCAGCGCCAGATCAGCCCGAGGCGTTCGGCTTCGGCGGCGGGCAGTTTGTCGCCCAACAACGCCAGGCCCAGGGCGCGGGCCCGCCCAGCCAAGCGCGGCAGCAACCAGGTGCCGCCCGAGTCGGGAATCAGGCCGATCTTGGCAAACGCTTGGATGAAACTGGCTGAGCGCCCAGCCAGCACCAGATCACACGCCAGTGCGATGTTGGCGCCCGCGCCAGCGGCCACGCCGTTCACCGCCGCCACCACCGGCACCGGCATCGTGCGCAGGCGGCGCAGCAGCGGGCCATAGTGTTGTTCGATCATCGCGCCCAAATCCTTGGGCGGGGCACCGGGGGTGAGATCCGGCGCCACCGCTGGATCGGCCAAATCTTGCCCGGCGCAAAACCCCCGACCCGCGCCGGTCAACACCACGCAGCGCACCAGCGGATCGGCGGCAGCGGCGTCCAGTTCAGCCAGCAAGGCGCGATGCATCTCGGTGGTGAAGCTGTTGAGCGCTGCCGGGCGGTTCAGCGTCAGGGTGCGCATGGCACCGCGTTGGGAGCTCAGCACCAGGGAGTCAGGCGATTCGGACATCAGCACCTCGTTGCGCTTGCGTCGTTGAGAAACGGTGGGCGGTTTGTTGCGGGTCAATCACATTGACCGACCGGTCGGTAGAGATTGTGGTGTGCGCTGTTTTCCTGATGCAAGTCAAAGCGCGCCGGTGAAAACCCTAGGCTGACCTGCATCCCGAGCCGAACTGAAGACGCACTCAAGCCGCATTGAGGAGACCGAATGAGCCTGTTCGACACCCATCGCCCCCTGCTGGACGCCGCCCTGGCCGCCCTGAGCGACCGAGGCCACTGGACGCCCTTCCCCGAACTGCCTTCCCCCAAGGTCTACGGCGAACACGCCCAGGCCGAGGGGCAAGCGCAGGTCGAAGCCCTATTGGGGCAGGATTTCCCACTCACCCAGCCCGGTGAGTTGGGCCGCATCGCGCCGGAGCGCTCCCCCTGGGGTGTGCCGCTGGGCACGCGCTACCCGGAGTGCGAACCGCAAGCCCTGCTGACCGCCGCGCAAGCCGCCGAACCGGCTTGGCAGGCGATCGGCCCGCGCGGCCGGGTGGGCGTGCTGTTGGAAGCGCTGCTGCGCATTCACCGCCAAAGCCACGCTTTTGCCCATGCGGTGATGCTCACCACCGGGCAGGGGCCGATGATGGCGTTTCAAGCCGCCGGGCCGCATTCGCAAGATCGAGCGCTGGAGGCCGTGGCGGTGGCTTGGCAAGCCATGTCCACCGTGCCCGAGGCGGCGCGCTGGCACAAGCCGCAAGGCAAGAACCCGCCGCTGGTGATGGAGAAACGCTTCGAGATCGTCGGGCGGGGCGTGGCACTGGTGATCGGCTGCGCGACGTTCCCCACCTGGAACACCTTCCCCGGCCTGTTCGCGGCGCTGGCCACGGGCAACCCGGTGATCGTCAAACCGCATCCGCAAGCCATCTTGCCCGCCGCGCTGGCGGTGCGCGTGCTGCGTGAGGTGCTGGCCGAACAAGGCCTGCCGCCCGAGGTGGTGCAACTGGCCGCCACCGAGCGCCCCGAGTTCACCCAAGCGCTGGCCACGGATGCGGCGGTCGCGTCCATCGACTTCACCGGGGGCCGCGCCTTCGGCCAATGGCTGGCCGCCAACGCCCGGCAAGCGCGGCTCTACGCGGAACTCTCCGGCGTGAACACGGTGATCCTCGAATCCACCGACGCCTACCGCGCCATGCTGGACAACCTGGCCTTCTCGCTGTGCCTCTACAGCGGCCAAATGTGTACCACGCCGCAAAACCTGTTCGTCCCGGTGAGCGGCATCGCCACCGACGAAGGCCACAAGCGTTTTGCCGAGCTGGGCGCCGATCTGGCCGCCGCCGTGCGCAAGATCACCCAACACCCCAAAGTCGGCCCGGTGGTGCTGGGGGCGTTGTGCGCCGAAGCGACGCTGGCGCGTCTCGACCAAGCCCGCGCTTGGGCCGAAGAAGGCCGCGCCCGCCTGCTGTTGGACACGGAACCCCTGCCGCACCCCGACTTCCCCCAAGCCCGCACCCGCACGCCCTTGCTGTTGGCGTTGGAAGCGCCGGACGAAACGCTGCTGCGCCAAGAATGCTTCGGCCCGATCAGCTTCCTCGTTGCGGTGCCGGATGCCGAGCACGCCGCCGCGCTGGCCGAGCGCCTGATTCGCAGCGAGGGTGCCCTCACGCTGGCGGGTTACACCACTGATCCAGCTTTCGAAGAGCGGTTGGTGCGCCTGAGCCTGCGCGCCCGCGTGGCGCTTTCGCTCAATCTGACGCACAGCGTGTACGTCAACCAAGCCGCCGCGTTTTCGGACTTCCACGGCAGCGGCGGCAACCCCGCTGCCAACGCCAGTTATGCCGGGCTGGCCTTCGTCGCCGACCGGTTTGTGGTGGTGCAGCGCCGCTGGCATGTTCAGCCCGAAATGTCCGCCACTCAACCTGCCGCCGGAGCTTGACGCCATGCCGTGTTATTCGATCGAAGGCGTGATCCCGGTGGTGGATCCGACCGCCTACGTTCACCCGACGGCGGTGCTGATTGGCGACGTCATCGTCGGCCCCGGTTGTTACATCGGCCCGACGGCGTGTTTGCGCGGGGACTTTGGCCGCATCGTGCTGGAAGCTGGCGCCAATGTGCAGGATGGCTGCGTGCTGCACGGTTTCCCCGAGCAGGACACGCGGGTGGAGGAAAACGGCCACATCGGCCACGGCGCCATCTTGCACAGTTGCATCGTGCGGCGCGACGCGCTGGTCGGCATGAACGCGGTGGTGATGGACGAGGCCGAGGTGGGTGCCCAAGCCATCGTCGCCGCCTGCGCGTTCGTGCCGGCGGGGATGAAAATTCCGCCGCGCAGCTTGGTGGCCGGGGTGCCCGCCAAGGTGCGGCGCGAGTTGAGCGAGCAGGAAGTGGCCTGGAAGCTGGACGGCACCCGCACCTACCAAGATTTGACGCGGCGCAGCTTGGCCAGTTTGGTGGAAGTGGCGCCGCTGACGGCGGTGGAAACCGACCGGCCCAAAGTACAAGCGCCGCACGTTGAACCGTTGGTGGCACTCAAACGCCAATAAGCGTTCACCGCTGGCCTACACACCTCCCCTCTCCCCTTGCGGGAGAGGGGCCGGGGGAGAGGGGTTCGCCCCAAGAAAACAAGCGGTTTGTGATGGAAGCGTTTCCCCCTCTCCCCAACCCCTCCCCCGCCAAGGGGGAGGGGCTTTTCTTGTTGGAGGTTTTCTTGTGACTTCAACTGACAACCTGTTGATCGAGCGCCAGCCGCGTGGGGTGGTGCGCCTGACCTTGCACCGCCCCGAGGTGCTGAACGCTTTTGACGAAGCGTTGATCGCCCGGCTGGAAGCAGTGTTTGCCGAGCTGGGCGCCGATTCGACCGTGCGTGTCATCGTGCTGGCGGCCACGGGCAAGGCGTTTTGCGCCGGGGCCGACATCGGCTGGATGCGCCGCGCCGCCGCCAATTCCCAGGACGCCAACCTAGAGGACGCACGCCGCTTCGCTCGCATGATGGACACGGTGGCCCGCTGCCCCAAACCCGTGGTGGCGCGGGTGCAGGGCAGCGCGTTTGGCGGCGGCGTCGGGCTGGCGTGCGCGGCGGACATCGTTATCGCCACGCGCAACGCCCGTTTCACGGTGAGCGAGGCGCGCTTTGGCATCCTGCCCGCCGTCATCGGGCCGTACCTCATCAACACCGTGGGGCTGCGCCAGGCGCGGCGGCTGGCGTTGACCACGGCGCTCATCGGCGCGGAAGAAGCGCAGAACATCGGCCTCGTCACCCAACTGTGTGAGGACGAAGCGGCATTGGATGCGGCGGTGGCACAGTGCGTCGAATCCCTGCTGGCCAATGGGCCGCAGGCGCAAGCCGAAATCAAAGCCTTGTTCGCCCAGCTCGGCTGCGGGCCGGTGACGGCGGAAGTGCGCGAACTCACCGCACAAACCATCAGCCGCGTGCGAGCCACCGAGGAGGCACGCGAGGGTTTCGCGGCGTTTGTGGAGAAACGCCCGGCGCCGTGGGTGCAGGCCGCTGGCTGACCGTGGTCGACCGCCAGCGCCCTGCCCTTCAACTCAAAACAGCGCCGCCAGAAACTCCAAACTGCGCCCATGCGCCAGCGCTGCACTGGCCGGGTGGTAGGACGCACGGGCCCAGCAATTGAACCCGTGTTGGGCGCCTGGGTAGTGATGGAACGTCGCTTGGGCGGCGGCGGGCGCTTGGGCCATGGCCGCCTTCACCGACGCCACGGCTTCGGGCGGGATGCTGGCATCCACCTCGGCGTGGTGAAACTGCGTCGGGATGTAGATGCGTTTGGCCAACTCCAACTGCGTGGCGATGCCACCGCCGTAGTAACACACCGCACGCTCCAATCCATTGCACAGGGCCGCAGCGGCAAACGCCAAGCGCCCGCCCATGCAATAGCCAATCGCGCCCACGCGCCCCGTGCAAGCCGAATGGGCCTTGAGGGCCGCGATGCTGGCCGACATGTCCGCCACGGCCTGCTCACGACTGAGGCCGCGCATCAACGTCAGCGCCCGGTCACGGTCTTCGCCGACGTAACTCAATTCGACACGCGGCGCTTGGCGCCAAAACGCATCCGGTGCCAGCACGGTGAAACCGGCCAAGGCGTACTGCTCGGCCACGCCACGAATGTGCGCGTTCACGCCAAAAATTTCCTGCAACAGCAGCAGACCGGGGCCACGCCCGGCTGGCGGACGCGCAAGGTAGGCCGCCATCGGGCCATCGGGGGTGGTGACGCTCAGCCACTCGGTGGTGACGGGGGAGGTGTTCATGTGCAAATCCGCTGATTTTTGGGGAAGTGTGGATTTTTGTTGATTCTGCTGAAACGATAACCTCGGGTTATCATAAAAACCATGAAACTCACCACACTTCAGGCTTTGGTGGCGGCAGTCGAAGAAGGCAGTTTGCGAGCAGCGGCGCGGCGTGTGGGGTTGTCGCAGCCGGCGCTGACGAAAATGGTGCGCGAGCTGGAGCAAGAACTGGCCGCCTCGCTGCTGGTGCGCTCCACCACGGGCGTGGTGCCCACGGCCCAAGGCAAAGTGCTGTACGAACGCGCTTGCGTGGCGATTCGGGAGTTGTCCGGCGCGGTGGAGGAAATCCACCAACTGGGTGGCCACATGGTGGGGGAGTTGCGCATCGGTGCGGTGCCGTTGGCGGTGATGTTGCTGATTCCCGAAACCCTGCGCACGTTCGGGCGCGAGTTTCGCCATGTGCATTTGCACATCCGGGAAGAGCTGTACATCGAACAGCTCATGAACCTGCGCCGCGCCGAGGTGGACGTGGCCATCGGCCCGATTCCAGACAACCTACCGCAAGGCGAGTTTCACACCGAGGCGCTGATGCCGGTGTCCATGGTGGTGGTGGTACGCAAGGGCAGCGCACTGGAGACAGCGCGTTCATTGGAAGCGCTGCGTAGCGCACGCTGGGTTTACACCGGTGTGGGCGGCATCACTGGCTACGCCCGCAAGTTGTTCGAACACCATGGCATGCAGCCCCCCGCCGTCGGCGCGACGGTGAACTCCACGCTCGGGCTGCTGTCCCTCATTGGCAGCGGGGATTTTGTTGGGCTGATGCCAGCGCCGTTGATGCGTCATCCGGTGGCGGCGGCGTTTTTGTCCATGCCGCCGTTGCAGGAAGAACCGCTGGCGTTAACCGTTCATGCCATCACCAAGGCAGATACCGCATTGAAACCGGCTGTGCGACACTTTTTGGCGCATTTGCACCGGGCGGCACACCATATTCAGCAAGGGTTGCCATCCGCATGATAAAACCATGACGAAAGCCCAATCCCATGTATCTTTAATACAACATGAATTAAAAAACCCTGGACACGCAATGCCCCATCTGGCATAAAGAATAATAGGATTCCACAACCCCTCAACCGATGTTAACAGGTGAAAAATGAGTTTCAACCGATTCTCGGTGCCCGATTTGATTCAAATTGCTGCTGCGGGTGGAGGGCTCACACTGAATGCAAAAACCATTTCTTTGAATGACTTGGTGCGGATTGCTGCGGCTGCCAGCACTCTTCGGGCCACCCTGAAACTCACGTCCGCTGGAGAACGTTCAGTTTCTGATCTGGTGAAAATCGCCGCTGCTGGCAAAGGGTGTGTTGTTTTTGAATACTGAAATAACACTCACTGCTGATGAGGCTTTGGTGTTGTTTGAGTTTTTGCAACGATTCAGTGAAACCGGGAAACTTGAAATCGAGGATCAAGCAGAAGAACGCGCCTTGTGGAATCTGTGCTGTCTTCTGGAGAGTCAAGTTTTCGATGTGCTGCCCGCTGATTATTTGACAGCCCTACAGCAAGCCCGGGATCGTTTACGCGACCCCTCCTAGAAGCCACAAAGCCCTGCGTGGGCTGGCGATGTTGAGGCTGTGCGGTGGCCTGGCGTTGGGTGTGCAGGCCCAAGAGCCCCCTAACGAAGGGGCGAATTTAGCAGCGCACCCCCAGGAGAGACGGACTTAGAATTTTTCTCCGTCCATCCTCCGTTCGAATGAACTTATGCCCTCTGCACGCCTGGACAAACGAACCTTTCTGTTGGCGTCTTTTTGGGGCGTCTCGCTGAGCGTGTGTGCCCGACATGTGCTGACCATCAGCACCAACAACACCCCCTCCGATCGCAAAGCATTGGAGCAACTGGCCGCTGAGGCTTTCCGCCGTGTCGGTTTTGGGATCCAGGTCGTCAACAACCCCTCGGAACGATCGCTGGTGCTGGCCAACCAAGGGGAGGTGGATGGCGAGGGGCTGCGGGTGGCCGGCCTGGCCACGCAGTACCCCCATCTGATCCAGGTGCCAGAGCGATTCATTGGCATCAGCTTTGTGGCCTTCGTCCGTCAGCCGGGGCTGCAACTGGATGGCTGGGCCAGCCTCCAGCCTCACCGCATCGGTTTCATCACCGGCTGGAAGATGTTCGAAGCCCACGCCACCGGGGCGCGCATTGTCAACCGGGTCGATACCCCTGAGCAGTTGTTCAGAATGTTGGCGCAGGATCGCATCGATGTGGCGCTGTACACCTTGGCCGACGGGCTGGCCCTGGTGCAGCGTTTGGGCTTGAGCGGCATTCAGGCCGTCACCCCCAGTCTGCGCGATGTGGACATGTTCCTCTACCTGCACCAGCGCCACAGCGCCTTGGTGCCGCAAGTCGCACAAGCCCTGCGCGACATGAAAGCCGATGGTTCCCATGCCCGCCTCCTGCACGGCATCTGAGGGCAGGTGCGCCACATGAACGCGCTCACCCGTGCCTTGGCTTGGCTGAACCTTCGGCTGGGCTTGGAGAGCTGGGTCACGCGGCAACTGCTTCAGCGGGCCTTGCTGATTGGGGGGATGGCCTCCATCGTGGTCTCGGCTTACCAGAGCTTTGACACCTACCGGCAGCAGCAAACCGAGCTGCGCGAGCATTTGGATGCCATCGCCAACTATGTCACCCCGGCTCTCGTGGAAAGCCTGTGGGCGTTCAACGATGCACAAACCCACACCCAACTGGCGGGCCTGATCCACGAGAAAAGTGTGTCCGCCGTTGTGCTCAAGCAACCCGATTTGCCCGACCAACGCCATGGCCGCCCCCGGCTGTCACCGCACACGCTGGAGCGCGTGGTGCCGCTGTCCCACACGGAAAATGGCAAAACCCATCCGTTGGGCACGCTGCACTTGCTCCACGATTTGGAAGAAGATTACCGCCAACTGCTGGATCACATGGTGCTCAGTTCGCTGGGCAACGCAGTGGTGATCTTGCTGGTGATTTTGATTTCTTTGATCACCTATCACACGTTTGTGCAGCAACGCTTGGCGGCCATCGTGGCTGAGTTGAGCCACACCGGGCCGCAAGACCTGATCGCCACCAGCCAGGACACCACCCCACGCAAGCCGGCACGCGATGAAATCGACGAGCTGACCCACGCCATCGTGCAACTCAAGGCCAAGGGCGGCGCGGCGCTGGCTCTGTTGGAACAAAAAAACCAAACACTGCAAGAAACGCTCGATGAGTTGACCCAAGCCAAACGCCTGCTGAGAACCGTCATCGACACGGCTCCTGTGCGCATTTTTTGGAAAGACCGGCACTCGCGCTACTTGGGCTGCAACCGGCTGTTTGCGCAAGATGCGGGCACGTCCTCACCCCAATCGCTGGTGGGGCAAACCGATGACGACATGACCTGGGTCGCCCAGGCCGATCTGTACCGGGCCGATGATCGTGCGGTGATGGAAACATTGAAACCGAACATCGGCTACGAGGAACCCCAAACCCGCCCCGACGGGGGAACCGCGTGGCTGCGCACCTCCAAAGTGCCCATGCTGGACGATGCGGGTCAAGCGGTCGGTGTCGTGGGTGTTTATGACGACATCACCCGGCACAAAGAAGCCGAACGACAACTGGCCGAGCAACTCGACGAGCTGCTGCGTTGGCAAGATTTGATGTTGGATCGTGAGGATCGAATCCTCGAACTCAAGGGGGAGGTCAATGTGCTGCTGGCGCGCCTGGGCGAACCTTCCCGCTATGACCACACCCTGCCCATCACCGCGCCGCCACCATGACCGACCACGGTTCCACCTCCGACACCGACGACCCCTTGGTGGCGGGTCACTACACGATCCATGATCTGGTCGATTTGGAACGCCTGCGCCGCTTGTTCGAACGCTTCAGCCAAGCCACGGGGCTGACGATTGGTTTTCTCGACCATCCGGAGATGAACCTGCTGATCGCCACGCGCTGGCGCCGCATTTGCCAAGACTTTCACCGCTGCTCACCGGCAGCCAGCGCGGGTTGCCAGCGCAGCGACCATGCGCTGCTGAACGCTTTGGCCTCTCCCGATCAACCGGTGATTCTGACCTGCGACAACGGTTTGGTGGACTGTGCTGTTCCCATCGTCATCGAAGGCCGCCATGTGGCCAGCTTGGCCACCGGGCAGATGCTGCTGTCGGCGCCGGATGAACGCATTTTCCGAGCGCAGGCCCAGCGGTTTGGTTTCGATGAGGCTGCTTACATGGAGGCCCTGGCCGAAGTCGAGGTCGTGGACGCACAGCGGCTCAAGGATGCCACCGCGTTTTTGGGCGACATGGCCCAAATGATTTCCGAAATGGGTTACGCCCGCCTCAAGCTGCGCCAAGAAGTGGCGGCACGGGAGGCTGCGGTGGCGGCATTGCAAGTGGCGGAGGAAAAGCACCGCTTCTTTGTCGAAAGCGCCAGCGACGCGGTGATGATCCACTCCCTGGCCGTCGGCGGTGAGCCAGGCCCGTTTCTTCAAGTGAACGAGCGTGCAACCCAGTTGCTGGGCTACTCGCATGCAGCGCTGTCTCGCATGGGGCCGATGGACATCGTGGCCCCCACCCATCGGGCGCACATCCCAGAGGTGCTGCATCAGCTCCAGCAAGGCGAGCGGGTGGTGTTCGAAACCCTGTTGATTCGTCAGGATGGGGATTCGGTTCCGGTGGAAATCAGCACGCGCTTGCTTCAGCTCCGGGGCGTTCCGTACATCATTTCTTTGGTGCGTGACGTGTCCGAGCGCCAAGCTGCCCACCAAGCTTTGCGCCAGGCGCAAGCGCAAACCGAGCATTTGCTGGTGCAGTCGGAGCGCCTGCGCCGAGGGGCGCTGTCCATGATGGAAGATCAGCGCCGGGCCAACCAGGAAATCCGGCGTTTGCTGGCGGAGGCCGCAGAGCGTGAATTTTTCTGGCGCCAGAGCCAGCAAATCGGGCAAATCGGCGGCTGGCGGGCCGACCCCGTGCATAACACCGTGATGTGGACCGAAGGGGTTTACGACATCGTCGAACTCCCCCCCGACTTTCATCCCACATGGAACACCGCACTCGAATGCTACGTTCCGGACGCCCGCCCGCTGGTGCTGCACACCCTGCATCAATCGCTGGCCACAACCGAACCGTTCAGCCTGCAAGTGCAGGTGCGTGGCGCCCGCAGTGGCCAAATCAAATGGGTGGAGTTGATCGGGCATCCTCACCATGCCCCCGAAGGGTCGGTCGATTACTTGATGGGCACCCTCCAAGACATCACCGCCCGCAAACACGCCGAGGCCGTGTTGCGTGAAAGCGAGGCCCGCTTTCGCACGGTGTTTGATCGCTCGCCCGTCTCCATCCTCATCCATGACAAGGACGACGGTGCGGTCGTGGACGCGAATTGCACGGCTTGGCAGTCTTACGGCCTGTCATCGTTGCAGGCGCTGAAAACCACGTTTTCTTGGATGGAGCCGCCTTATTCCACCCACGAAGCCTTGGCCTGGATTCACAAAGCCGTGCGGGAAGGCCCTCAGAGCTTCGAATGGAAAAACCGCAAGGTCAACGGTGAAGTGTTCTGGGAGCAGGTCAACTTACGGCCAATGCGGCTGGGGGGCGTGGAGCGGGTGCTGTCCATCGCGGTGGACATCACCCAGCGCAAACGGGCCGAGAACGAACTCACCGCCCACCGCCATCATCTGGAGGAGTTGGTGGCCCAGCGCACCGCCGAGCTGGCCGCCGCTAAAGAAGCTGCCGAGGCCGCCACCGTGGCCAAAAGTGCGTTCTTGGCCAACATGAGCCACGAAATACGCACGCCGCTGAACGGCATTTTGGGCATGGCCCATCTGATCCGGCGCGATGGCCTGACCGCTGCCCAAGCCCAGCGCATGGACACGCTGCAAACCGCCAGCGACCACTTGCTCAACATCATCAACGCCATCCTGGAGCTGTCCAAGATCGAGGCGGGCAAGTTTGCGCTGGAGGAAACACCGCTGCGCTTGGATGTGCTGGTGAGCGGCATCCACGCCATGCTGCACGACCGGCTGCAAGCCAAACACCTGTCCTGGCACACCGACATCGACTTGCGGCCCGATGCCTTGTGTGGCGATGCCACGCGGCTCCAACAAGCGTTGCTCAACTATGCGGGCAACGCCATCAAATTTACCCCTGCTGGGGGCATCAGCTTGCGCGTGCGGCAGGTGGAGGAGGACGCCACCCACGCGCTCATCCGCTTTGAGGTGGTGGACACCGGCATCGGCATCGCCCCGGATGCGCTTCCCCGCTTGTTCAGCGCTTTCGAGCAGGCCGACAACAGCATGACCCGCCAGTATGGCGGCACGGGCCTGGGTTTGGCGATCACGCGCAAACTCGCCGAACTCATGGGCGGACAGGCCGGCGCCCACAGCACGCCTGGGGTGGGCAGCACCTTCTGGTTCACGGCCCGCTTGAAGAAGGCCGATCGTCCCCTCGCCGTCAGCCCCCAGGAGGAAGGACTGTCGGCGGAGTTTCGCTTGCGCCGCGACCACGCGGGCACACGGGTGTTGCTGGCGGAGGACGAGCCCATTAACCGCGAAGTCACCGTGATCTTGCTCAGCGACGCGGGCCTGATCGTCGATGCGGCAGAGAATGGCCGCCAAGCTGTCGAGCAAGCCCGTCGCCACCCTTACGCGCTGATTCTTATGGACATGCAAATGCCCGAACTCGACGGACTCGGCGCCACCCGGGAGATTCGCCAATGTCCGGGTTACGCCCACACCCCGATTTTGGCCATCACCGCCAACGCCTTTGCCGAAGACAAAGCCCTGTGCCTGGCGGCGGGCATGAACGACTTTATTACCAAACCCCTTCACCCAGAAAAGCTCTACACACAGTTGCTGGCTTGGTTGTCTGTCCCTAACGTGTAGGATCGCCACGCGCTCAATCCTGTCGCGCTTTTGCCGATCGTCCTTTCATGAATGACACATCCTGTCCTCGGCCGACCTCTGGCCTGAGCCGCAAGTGGCTGATCTTGATGGGGCTGGCCACCGTGGTGCTGTGTGGAAGCGTGGTGGTGATGCTGTCGTGGCAACGGCAGGTTGCACTGACCCAAGAAGAGGAAGAAAACGCCAACATCGCACGCGCCCTGCGGGAGCATACGTTGCGCATTTTGGAAAACGTCAATCAAGCGATGCTGCGCCTGTCCGAAGTCGGTGCCGAGCGGGCACCCACGGATTTGGAGTATCTGCGCTTTGCCAACGAAACCGGCTTGGTGCCCGGCATCCTCACGCAGTTATCGTGGGTGGGCGCGGATGGCCGCTTCGTTGGCAGCAATCTGGATCCAACCGGCGAGCGCAGCCAGCGGGTGGACTTGTCTCAGCGCGACCATGTGCGCGTCCACCTGAGTGACCGGCACGGCCTGCCGGCCTCCAGCTTGTCGGCGGACGGGTTGTTCGTCAGCCAGATTCTCACGGGCAAGGTGTCGGGCAAGCGCAGCTTGCAACTGTCGCGCAAGGTGTATGGCCGCGACGGCAGTGTCAAAGGGGTGGTGGTGGCCTCGCTCAACCCCGAATATTTTGAATCGGTGTACCGCGACGTGCGTTTGGGGGGGCAAGGGCGCGTCATGCTGGCCGGGGTGGACGGCATCGGGCGCATCCTGGTGCTGAAAAGCCAGCAAGTGGACATCAACCAGCCCATTCCCACCGAGCTGCTGCACGCGCTGACTCAGCAGCGTGAAGGGGCGTTGTCGCACACCGGGGTCGATGGCACCACCTGGGTCAACGGCTACAGCCGGGTCGGACACTACCCGCTGGCCGTGATGCTCAGTACCACCGCCCAAACCGCACTCACGCCCTGGTACACGATGCGGGCTATGGTCTGGGGCCTAACGTGTTTGCTGACCTTGGTGCTGCTGTTCGCTGCATGGGTGGTACATCGCAGTTTGCAGACCTTGCAGCGCCAGCACATGGCGTTGCAGCACAGCCAATCCCAGGTGCAGCAAGCGTGTGAAGCCCAACATCAGGTGCTGGTGGCGTTGAACGCGGCGCTGAAACCCCCGCTGACCACGCTCCAAAGTTTTGCCGAGCTGATCGCCTTGCGCAGCGCCGAACCCCGCAGCCGCGAACACGCCCGCCTCATCCTGCAAAACGCGCAGGACATGGAAGCGCAGCTCAGCCGCACCCCTTTGCGCACCCCGCCGCCGCCGCCCGCTCAAGGTTGAGCGCCAAACACCGATTCCATTTCGTTTTGCAGGCGCTCCAATTGGGTGCGGGCGTAGCGCATGGTGGTGCGCGGGTCGGCATGGCCCAATTGACGCTGCACCACTTCCAACGGCGCACGACGCTCCAACGCCCGGGTGCCGCAGGTGTGGCGCAACCAGTGCGGCGAGGCCCGCAGCGCCACAGCCCGCTCCGCTTCAGGCAACGCGCTGGCCTCAATGGCTTGGCGCACCCAGCGTTTCATCGTTTGGTACAACGTGGCATAGCAGATGGATGCACGCGGATCGGTGGTGCTGGCCAGCAGGGGGGCATCGGCGGGGGCGTCTGCCCATCGCGCCCAGCCGCGTGCCGCCAAGTAGGTATGCAGCGCCTGTTCGGCTTGGCCCGGAACGGCCACCAAACGGTTGCGCGCCCCTTTGCCGTGAACCTGCAACACCCAGCGCCCCCGGTGCTGCCGCAGCGAGCGCAAACGCACGTCCACCAGCTCGCTGGCGCGCAAGCCCGTGGCTTCGACGAACTTCAAAATAAAGAGCATGCGCACTTGTGAGGGCGTCGGATCTTGGCGCTGCACATGGTCGAGGAGGGCGGCCCAGGCCTCGGGGGTGAAAGCACGGCTGTCGAGCAAATCGGCTTGGGCGTCGTCGCCGGTGCGGCGGTTCACCAGCATCCAGGGGTTGTGGCCACGGCCCAAACCCGCTGCCGCCAGCCAAGCAAACCAGCCCGACAGGATCACCACCGCCTGGCGGCGGCTGGCCAAACTCAGCGGCCCCCGAAACGGCGCTTGCCGGGTTTGCCAATGGGGCGGCAGGTGCTCTAGGAATGCCATGTAGGCCAAACAGTCCCCGGCGACCATGTCCGCCAAGTGCCGGCCTTGCCGCTCTTGGGCCAACCACAGCAACAGGCGGGCGCCTTCGCGGCGGTAACTGCGCGCCGTCGCTTCGGAACCGGCGCGAGCGTTGACCCACATCTGCAAGGCGTCCCAGTCTGCCGCGTTGTCTGCATGGGTACGCAGCGGCAGCCGGGGTGTGGCGACGATCTCTGGTACCGCTGGCCCAGCCAACGCCAAACTGCCCGGCAGCAGGGTGTCCAGATGCTGGGCAATGCGTGCCGCCTTGGTCACGCCTACTGCCGCCACCCCCCGCCACCAACGGCCCCCGCCCTGGATGCGCTGGCGCAAATCCCCCAGCAGCAGCAAGCCAGCCGCCATCAGGCGTTCGGCCAAGGCGGGTTCGAACCAACCGTCGATGCGGTCGGTGGGGTCTGGCGTTTGCGCGGCCACTTGTTCCAGCTCGCGCAACAGCGCCAATTGGCGCGTGCGCAACCGGCGCCGCCGTTCGGTTTTGGGATCGACCGGGAACGCTTCGGCATACAACTGCTGCAACTCGGCTTGGGACCAGCCATCCAACTGGCGTTCGTCGGCAAAGTCTTCCAGCGTTGGCCGGGGCGCATCCTCGACCAAGCGGATCGCCAAACCGATGAGGCGCCACGCCCGATCCCCGCGTCGGCGCGACAGGCTGCGCACATGGTCCACCACGCGGCGGTGCGCCGTGCGCGCTTGGTGGCCGTGTTCAATGCCCAGGTAGCGCAAGGCGCAAGCCTGCGGAGCCAACCCCTCGGCCACCGCCCGCAGGTAGGCAAAGTGATGGCGCCCCAGGCGGGGCATGGGGGCGCTGGGTGTGTTCATGCGGCAATGGCGGCCACAGGCGGATGGGCCAGCAGTTGCGCTATGTGTTCGGCTGCCATGGGTCGGCCAAAAAGATACCCCTGCAACACGTCGCAGCCATGGCGGCACAGCACCGCTTGCTGGGCGGGCGTCTCCACCCCTTCGGCCAGGATGTGCAGCCCCAAACTGCGCGCCAGGTTGATGACCCCGGTGATGATGGCTTCGTCTTGCGCATCGTGGCTCAGGCCAACGACGAACGAACGGTCGATCTTGAGCTTGTCGATGGCGAAGCGGCGCAAGTAGCTGAGGGAAGAATAGCCCGTACCGAAGTCATCGATCGACAGTTTGACCCCCAGCCGCTTGAGCGAAGCCATGACGGCGATGGTGTTGTCCGAGTTTTGCATCGCAACGCTTTCGGTCAGCTCCAGCTCCAGCCATTCGGGTGGCAAGTGGAACTGTTGCAGCATCTGGCGCAGCAACTCCACCAGCCCCGGATGCGCAAACTGCGCCGCCGACAGGTTCACAGCCACAGGCACCACCGGCAACCCCTGGTCGCGCCAAGAAGCCAACTGGCGCAGCGCCTCCCGCAACACCCAAGTGCCGATGTCTTGGATCAAGCCGGCTTGTTCGGCCAACCCAATGAAACGCGCCGGCGACAGCAACCCATGCTCGGGATGCTGCCAGCGCACCAAGGCTTCAACGCCCACCAACTGTTGCGTTCGGGCATCGACCTGAGGCTGATAGTGCAGCACCAATTGCTCCCGTTCAACCGCCCAACGCAGCTCACGCGTCAGGGTCAGGGTTTCGCGCACCTGCTCATGAACGTCCCGCGAGAAGAACCGCACGGTGTTGCGCCCCTCCCGCTTGGCGTGATGCACCGCCGACTCTGCCGCCTGGGACAAGGCCGCCAAATTGGGCCCGTCCTCAGGGAATTCCGCCACGCCGATGCTGGCGGTCAGGCGCAGCTCTTGATCGGCCACGGCCAAGGGCTCGGCCACGCCAGTCATGAGGCGCAGGCAAATTTGGGCGGCATCGCGGGCGCAGGCGCCGGGCAGCAAGATGATGAAATTGTCCGCCCCCATGCGGCTGACGGTGTCCTGCGGACGCAGCGTGTGGGTGAGGCGTTGTGCCATCTCGCGCAGCAGTTGATCGCCGGCTTCGTGCCCCAAGGTTTCGTTGATGGCACTGAAGTGGTCAATGTTCACATGCAGCACCACCGCCGACATGCGCTGCTGGGCCGCATGGGCAAGGACATGCCGCGCACGCTCATGAAGCAAATTGCGATTGGGCAGGCCCGTGAGTGCGTCGTAGTTGGCCAGGTGGCGAATGCGTTCGCCGTCGCGGTGGCGGTTGCTCACGTCCAGCCAAGCGCCGATCACCCCCACGGGTTGCCCTTCTTCGTCACGCATCATCACCATGTGATCGTCCAGCCAGCAGTAGTGGCCGTCGGCGTGACGCAGGCGGTATTCGTGGTGCAGCCAGCCTTGGGTTTTGAAACGCTCTTGGTCTTCGAGCACGCGCTGCAAGTCATCGGGATGGATCAGGTCACGCCACAGCCGGGGGTGGCCGAGCCAGTAGTCCACCGGATAGCCGCTGACTTGCTCGATTTTGTGGCTGACAAAATCCACAATCCACGGCCCGTTGTGCTCACTGGGCTTGAGGGCGTAGATGACTGCCGGGGAGACGTCCAGCATGTGCGCCAGCCGATCCCGTTGCCGAGCGGTTTCCAGCTCCAGTTTCTGCTGCATGCGTTCGGCCCGACGCACCAGCCAGTAAATCAACACCGCGCTCAACGCGATCGAGGTGAAGCCCTTGAGCCAGCGCCAGATCGGAATCGCCCAAGTGTCGTCCACCAACAGATCGATCACCCGGTCGGCGGCGAACAGCCAGATGGTGCCAAACAGCACGAAGGTGGCGACGATGCGCGATGCGGTCATGATCATGGAGCCTGGAAACGCGGGAACCGCACCGGAACGGTGTGCTGGCAACTGAAAGGACTCATGATAGTGAGCTCTCCTGTCTTTCCTGGGCGTCCCCCACGCTTGAAGGCGCTGTGGCCATAAAACTCACCCGAACGCAAAGGCCCCCGTCAGGAACATCCTCCAGAGCGATGTGTGCGCCATGGCGCTTGGCCACCGCTTGCACAATGGCCAGCCCCAAGCCGCTGCCGGCGGTGTCGTGGCCAGTGCGCCCTCGGTAAAACCGGTCGAACACCCGCTGACGCTCCTCAGTCGGTATGCCGGGGCCGTTGTCTTCCACGCGAACCTGCGGGCCTTGCGTGGCCGTCCCCGGCTGGACGTGCAGTTTTACCTGACTGCCCGGTGGGCTGTAGCGCACGGCGTTGTCCACCAAGTTGCGCAGCAGCACGCCCAACGCGGTGGCGTCACCCCAAACGGGCGCCGGATGGGGGGCCTCCAAGGCCAGCGCGGTTTGGCGCCCTTGCGCGACGGGCAACGCTGCCACCAGCACCTGGCGGGCCAGTTCGGCCAAATCGACCGCCGTTCGCACTTCCGGCCCCTCGCTGCGCGCCAAGGCCAGCAACTGCTCGACCAGCCGGGCCGTCCGCTCGATGCCCTCACCCAAAGCGGCGATCGCTTCGGCTCGCTGCGCCTCGTCGGATGCCCGGCGCACCAACTGCCATTGCAATTTGAGCGCGGTCAATGGGGAGCGCAGTTCATGGGCGGCATCGGCCACGAACGCTTGCTGGGCTTGCAGGGCCTGCGCCAAGCGGGCCAACCAGTCATTCAGCGAAGCCACCAGGGGCACCAGCTCCTCCGGCAAATCGGTGCTGGACAAGGGGTGCAGGTGGGTGGTGCCGCGCTGGGCCAAACTGTCGGCCAATTGGCGCAGGGGGGACAGGCTACGCACCACCAAGCCCCACAGCAAGACCACCAGCGGCAGACCCAGCCAGGCGATGGGCGCGATGCTGCGCAAGGCGGCAGCCGTGGCCAGCTCACGGCGAATGCGCTCTGGCTGGGCCACTTGGATCACCCGGCCCCGCGCCATCACCGCGTAACTGCGCCACACTTCGCCGGCCACCCGCATGTCGGCCCATCCCAGAATGGCGCGATCTGGCAGGGCTCCGTGGGGGCGGCTGGTCAAAATCAGGCGCCCTTCGAGGGTCCAGACTTGGACGACAAAATCGAGCTGTTCGTCTTCCAGCACTTCGGCTTGCTCGGGCAAAATCCCCCCGCGATCTCGCAGGGACAGCGCCATCTGGCGCAACTGGTAGTCGAACAACGCCTGAGCTTCGGCGGCCACGGCCCGCCATGTGATGCCGCCGACCACCAAGGCACTCAACAACAGCGCCAGCGCCAGCCACAGCAGCAGGCGCCAGCGAATCGAGCGGGGCGAGCGCAGCCGCTGCCGGGGCGCTGGTTTCACACGCCCTCCGGTGGGGCGGGGGTGAGGTAGTAGCCCACGCCGCGCAGGTTGCCAATGACGTCGGCCCCGAGTTTGCGCCGCAACTGGTGGATGTAGACCGAAACGGCGTTGCTTTCGATTTCCTCTCCCCAGCCGTACAGCCGATCCTCCAATTGCGCCCGTGACAGCACGGCGCCAGGGCGCTGCATCAAGGCTTCGAGCACCGCCAGCTCGCGGGCGGACAACCACACGGGTTCCCCCTTGAGGCTGACTTGGCGTGTGGCCGGGTTCAAGGTGATGGCCCCGTGGCGCAGCACGGGGGAGGCTTGTCCCTGGTGGCGCCGCAGCACGGCGCGAATGCGGGCCATCAGCTCATCAAAGTCAAAGGGTTTGACGAGGTAGTCATCGGCGCCGGTATCCAGGCCACTGACGCGATCGCCGGGGCCGTCGCGGGCGGTCAGGACGATGGCAGGGGTGGCGTCACCAGCGGCACGGCGGCGGGCGATCAAATCGAGGCCATCGGCCAGGCGCGTACTCTCGGGCGTGCCGATGGGGCCGCCGGTGGGCAAACCTCGGTCGATCAACCAGAGATCGAAGCGTTCGGTGTCCAGGGCGGCTTGGGCGGCGCGCACGTCGCGCACCCAATCAACAGCCCAACCTTCGAGGCGCAGGGCAGCGCGCAAGCCTTCACCGATCATGCGATCGTCTTCGACGAGCAGCAGGCGCATGGCGGTGGTGTTCCTTTCTTGAAGCGAATCACGGGGGGCAGTGGACGTGCAACGCACACCTGAGCGGCTTGGCGGACGCAGGCCAGCACGCAGCCCCTAGATTGTCACGCGATGGTTTCCACATCGACCTTCTTTGTGTTGAAGTCCGCCGTGATTTTGCGCCGGCCATGGTCAATACCTGCCTGAATTTTCTTCAGAAAATCTTCCGCAAACTCTTTGCTGGGGCATGCAAAAATCAGCCGTTTGGGTGTAGAAAGCTCAACTTCAAAAAAGAATCGGGAGATGGTGCGTTTTGGAGCAAACAGCTTGATTTTTTTCAGAGCGATTCGCAGCAGTATCAAACAAGCCCCGGTTAAAACCACCAGCAAAATCAGGTGATAGGTCGGCACCGATACAGTCAACCCCGGAATCAAATCCAATGGTGGAACAGGCAGTGATTTATGGGAAGGCAAATCCGGCCAGACGGCTGTTGACACGTACAAATAAGCCAGCAGGAAAAGCGCAATATTGCGCAGCAACCATGGGCCCGCAGGGCGTTTGTTGTCCACCGAAATGGACGTGCTGGTCATCGAGAAAGAGATGATGTTGCGGTTTTGAACCACCACATTACCGTAAGAAAAAAAACCGTTGGCAATCGTGATTTTGGAAGGCTTCTCGATAACTTCGATGCTGGCCATCACCGGCAGTGCCGCTGTCGGTGGAGCCGGCAACGGGGGGACGGGCGGTGGTTTCTTCTTAGCGGCTTTCGCGGCAGCGCTTTTGGCCTGTGCCGCCTTGATTGCATCGATGATTTTTTTCATCGCGCATCCTGAGCCGGGTGCAACAGCAGCGCCTTGGCCGCCTCAATGCGCAACGCCATCGGCACCGCTTCATCGTTCATGACGCGCAGCAAAAACCGGCGTGGATCGTTCGTCTCCCCCGCCTTTGCCACCCCCTGCGGCAAAGGCGCCTGCACCGAGGGCGGCACCAACACCGGCTGGAGCTGTGCCATCACCGCTCGCCACTGTGCTGGCCGAATGCTGCGCAACCCCGCCAACAACTGCGCCTGCCCCTCCTCACCCGGCTCAATGTCCAACCACGGAGATTCTTCGAACAACGGCATCAAGTCCGCTGCCACAAACGCCGCCCAATGGCCACTGGCCGCTTCGCACCGAGGCACCGGCGCCAGTTCACCCAACACCGGCTGCTCCGGCCATTGCCGCACCCGATGCGCCCCCCAGCCCGGCACATGCCACTGCCGTAAACCAGCCAGCAGCGTCACCGCTTCCACCACGGGCACCGGCTCGGCCAGCGAAAACCACAACTGCAAACCATCGGTGCCCGACACCGCCATCGCCGGCGCCGGCCATTCCCAATCGGCCTGCACACTGCGCCAAATGTGGCTCAACATCGTCCCATCGGCGGGACGGCGCAGTTCCAGCATCAGCACCCGGGTTCTCCCTTGAGCGTCCAGCCAGGCATGAGGATTGCTGTTGTCTGCCCCATCCGGTACGGGACGGGGGAGGTAAAGGCGAGCCAATTCAGTCTGCAAACGGGTCATGGATCTCGATAGCGAGCACAGCAACGGAGGCGGGACTCTACTGGATTTAGGGAGACGCTTCCCATCGTTTCCGCTCCTTTGGCCCGTTAGGATACGTTCAGATTTTTCAACCCTTCCGAGCCCACACAACGCAATGAGCAAACGGCAGCCTTGGTGGTGGGGTGGCGCCCGCTTCAACGAAGACGAAGAGCACGAGCTGTTTCGTTTTCGCTTCCTGATCACCGCCCTGGGCAATGCCGTGCTGGTGGCCGGCGTGTTCAGCTTGGCCGACCTGATGCACCTGGTCGATTTGAGCCAGGTTCACCGCTGGGCGGTGCGCCTGTTCGCGCCGTTCAACGCCCTGTTGTTGGCCTTCGTTTGGGGCCACCGGGAACGCTTCGCGCCCGTGAGCTGGGCATACTGGAGCGGCAGTTTGTTGCTCAACCTCTCCGGCTTGCTGACGCTGCAACAAGACGAACTGCGCGTGCTGTGGTTCTTCATGCACTTGGGCAGCAGTTTCATCCTGCTGGGCGCCCGCGCTGGGGTGGTGACCGGGCTGCTGTCCATGCTGGCCGTGGCCGCTGCCAACCCGCTGCTGATGCACCCGTATTCGCCCACCGCCATGGTGACGCTGGTGTCCGCACTGATGGCCACGAGCCTGATGTTTCTGTCCTACGCACGGCATGTGCAACAGACGCACACCGCCATCCATGAATCACGCTCCAAGTTGCGCCAGCTCTCGACCCAAGATCCGCTGACCGGGGTGCTCAACGTGCGTGGTTTTCAACAAGCGTGTGAGCCCCACATCCACGCAGGAGTCAGCGACGAAGCTCAACCCTACGCGCTGCTTTTCATTGATGTTGACCACCTGCGCCAAGTGAACGACCGATACGGCCACAACGCCGGGGACGCCCTGCTGTGCGGCGTGGCCACCGCCTTGCAAGCCCAACTGCGGGGCCATGACATCCTGGGCCGTGTCGGGGGCGAAGAATTTTGCGTTTTCCTGCCCCGCACCCATGGGCACGGTGCCCTGCGGGTGGCGGAGCGCCTGCGCTCCACCGTGGAAGCCCTGCCCTTGACGGTGGGAGGCCCTCACGGGCCGCGTGTTCACATCACCGCCAGCATCGGGGTGGCCGTGCATGAGCCGGGGTTGGACAGTTTGTCAGCGCTGCAACGCCACGCCAACCAAGCGATGTACCGCGCCAAAGAGGCGGGCTGCAACTTGGTCATGGGCTTGGAGGGTTTGGCCCAGGAGTTTGTCATGCCAGGTGCCCAGCCCGATCCCGTTTGCTGAGGCCCCCCGCACGCGTTCAAAGCTGGAACAGCAGCACGCCCAGGCCCAGACGGGTCTGGCGCACGTTGTAGTCCAGCAAACTGGCACCGTAGCCCGTGAAGACCTGCACAAACCAGCGCAGCCCGTCGGGCTGGTGGTGGTTGATGGGATGGCTGATGTCCAGTTGCAGCGACCCGCGTGACCCGTCCCGCGTGGTGCCCTTCCAGGTCAAAGACGACGCGGTGTAGCCACGCAGCCAACTGGCGGTGGCTTCAAATTGGCCGGTGTAATCGAGCAAATCGGGGTTGTCATCGTCGCTGTAACTTTCGCGCCAGCGTTGGTTGTATTTGAGACTCAAGCCCAAATCCCCACGCGATAACAGCGTGCCAAACGTGGTGCGGTTCCAACTGCGCGACAGCGGATCACGTTGCCCATTGGATTGATGCGCCACCCCCACTTGCACCGCATGCCAGCGCCACCCGCCGGGTAAATACGTCCACGCCGCAGGAACGGGGACGATGTAGAACGCTTCCGGTTGGTAGTCCGTGCTGCGAAACGGCGCCGAATCGGCCGGGTTCCACACCTGCCACAGCGATTGCTGGGTGTAGGCAAACCACAAATCGGCGTTGGGCAACCCGAAGTTTTCCAGCACCTTGACGCGCAGCGACACTTGGAACTGCGATTCCACATGCTTGCCATCCGAAGGGTTGCTCGGTACCGGCTGCGTAGGGCTGTGGGGACGGTTGTTGATGTGGTTGGTGTACACCGCCGGCAAAACGTACGTCGGCTGGTAGGTTCGCACCACAAAGGTGCCGCGTTTGTGCTCGGGGGTCAGCTCCCAAGTGGCGTCCAGGGCCCCGGTGAGGTTGCCGGGCTGGAGTTTGGGGGCTGTGTCTGCACGTGGGGCGGACACCACCGGGGGCGTCGAAGATTGGGCATCCCAACAGGCCAGCCGGGCGGCATCATCGGCCAAGCTGCGGCAGTCGGGGCGCTCCTGCGCCGAGGCTGCGGCACATGCCAAGCTCAGGCTCAGGGCGGCGGACAAGGAAACAGAGGCATTCATGCGCGGATTGTCGCTGCCTTGTGTCAGACTGCCCGCCGCTGCCTCTTGACCCCGGTTTTTGAACATGAATCGCATCGCTCCGGCCTTTTGTTTGACGCTGTGCCTCTGGGTTGGGGGCCTGCCGCTGAATGCACAGGCCCAGACCAATGACAACCGCCAAGACGTGCCCAAAAACGACCTGCAATCCAACCGCGAGGCGTACCAGCGCGAGGACTTGGAACTGAACATCGCTTATCGCAAGCTCATGGCCCAGCTTCAGGACAATGGCAAAGAACGTTTGAAGAGTGCGCAACTGGCATGGCTGAAGTTCCGTGATTTGCAGTGTGAATTCGAACGCGGCAGCCGTGAAGGCGAAAGCCTGCAAAGCATTCAGCACAAATCCTGCTTGGCTGCGGCCACACGCCAACGCACGAACGAGTTGAGCGCATGGCTCAAAGACCCAAACCGCCCTTGAAAGGCCCCACGGGGCCGGCCCCCGCAGACCACCGGCTGGGATTTGACATCGCGGCCTTGGTGCGTGACGGCACCACCTACCTCGTCCCCCGCGTGCTCATCGACGGCCTGCCGTTGGTGGATGCGTCGGTTTACGCGCTCGACGTCGGCCTGTTGCTGCAAAGCCAGGTGCGGTCGGGCTCGTTTTTCATCTTGACGTGCTGGTGCGGCGTGCCCGAGTGCGTGGGCATCGACACGGGCGTGACCGTTCGGGCCGACGACGCCGCCGTCACCTGGGACATCGTCAGCCCCCACGCGGCTCGGGGCGTGTACCGGTTTGAACGCAACGCCTACGACGCGGCCATCGCCGATCTGTGCGCCAGCATCACCCGGCAGGCCGAAGCGTTCGCGCCGCACACCGAGTTTGTGCCAGAAAACGGCCTGCGTCATGTGGCACCTGCATGCTGCCCTGTGCCCATGGCAACGGAAGACTTTGCCCGCGTGGTGAACGCGGTGGCATCCCGGGTGGGGGGGCGTGTTGGTGCGCTGCACCGCCCTGGCGTCACGCCCAACTTTGCCGCAGCGGAAATGCGCCTGCCACGAGAAACCGTGTACTTGCTGCGCTCGGTGCAAGGGCATTGGGCTTGTGCAGCGAGTTTCGATCCCAGCGTGCCCCGGCTGCGTTTCGTGACCTGCCATGTGCTGGCCAAGGCACTGGGCGCGCTGGAAGTGCATCTGTTGTCGCCGCAGGAACTCCAGGCGCCTTTTCGCCGCTTGCCCGGCATGAGCGAGGCCGACATCCGCTACTGGCGCCCCACGACCATGGGTGATGGCCTGTTTCACTGGTGGGACTGAACCGCTCCGCTCGCCCTCGCCTTGTCTCTCGTCTCTCGATTCCAAACCACAAGGAGTGTTTTTGTGAAGGCTGTGAAATCACCCACCCCATGGCTGTGCCTGGCGCTGTTGCTGATCTTGTCAGGGTGCCAATCCAGTGGTGCTGTCACCAGTTGCGAGCAGTACCTGGACAAGATTCAGCGTGACGACTGCAAACGGCGCACCGTCCTGCCCGCCATTGAGCCCATGCAACCGCCCACCAGCACCCACCGCAACGACCCGTTGTGCTACCGCAAATCCACAGGCGAACAGGTGTGTTCGAACTGAGGATCAGCGCCAGCGCGTCGCCAACGTCACCCCGGTGAGCACCAAGGCGGTGCCCAGCAGCAGCCAGGGCGTGAACGGCTCATCCAGCACCCACACGCCCAGGCCGATGGTGGAAATCGGCCCGATCATGCTGATCTGCGCATTCAAGGTCGGGCCGATGCGTTCAATGGCCATCATCACCAGCAGCACCGCCACCACCGTACACGCCACGGCGTTAAGGGCCGAAAGCGCCAACACCGGCGTCGGCACCACCAACGCCCCCAGGGGTTTGACCAGCACGAAGTGCAACAAACACCACACACAGGCAGCGCTGGAAGCCAACCCCGTCAGCCGCAACGACCCCAGGCGCTTGACCACCTCGCCGCACGCCAGTTGGTAAATGGCGTAAGTCACCGCACTGGCAAACACCAACGCCGCACCGAGCGCCACCTGTGGCCCTTGATGGCCCAGCTCATGGCCAAACACGGCCATGGCCCCGGTGTAACTCAGCGCAGCCGCCGCCCATTGGCGCCGCCGCACCGGGCGCTTGAACCACACCACGGACAGCCCCATGACGAGGGTCGGGCCCAAATACAGGATGAGGCGCTCCAAACTGGCACTGATGTACATGAGGCCGTAGAAGTCCAACATGCTGCTGGCGTAGTAACCACAAAACCCCAACCCGGCTGAGGCGATCACATCTTGGCGCGTCAACGGGGGTTTGCCGCGCCCGGCCCAAATCGCCATCAACGCGAACAGCGGCAGGGACATCAACATGCGCCACGCCACCACCGTGACGGCGTCCACACCATGGCGGTACATCAGCTTGGCCAGGATGGCCTTGCCGGAAAAAGCCATCGCCCCCGCCACGGCCAGGGCAATCCCTGTCCAAGCGGTGCGACGGGGCAACGAAGTCACAAACGACATCACACACACACCCAAATCACACAAGGGGCGCACTGTGGGGCCTGCCACCGCTTCTGTAAATGTGGTTTTCCGAAACGCGGGCCTGCAAATTTGCTGCACATTTGTCCGGCACCCTGCGCGCCATTCCTCCCATTTTGTCGATGGCGCTCGCATGTCTGACCTCTCGTTTCGTGCTCTTTCCACCCGCCGGGGCCCGCTGGCTCTGGCCTTGACTTGGATGCTCGTGTTGAGCACCTTGGTGGGTTGCCAACCCAACGCCGGCACCGGGGCCAGTGCCTCGGCCAGCGCCCCAGCGGCCAGTGGCGCTGGGCGTGGGGCCGGCGGCCCCGTCGCCGTGGGGGTGGTGACGCTGGCGCCCCAGCGCGTCAGTGTGTCCACCGAACTGCCGGGGCGGGTGAATGCGCCACTCGTCGCGGAGGTGCGTCCGCAGGTGCGCGGGCTGATCCAAGCGAAGCTGTTCACCGAGGGCACACGGGTCAAAGCCGGCCAGGTGCTCTACCAGATTGAGCCGGACAGCTACCGCATCGCACGGGCCAGCGCCCAGGCCGCCGTGGCCAAGGCCCAAGCCACCCTCGACGCCGCCCGGCTCACCGCCCAGCGCCGCGCCGACTTGTTCAAAGTGCAGGCCGTGAGCCAGCAAGACGTGCAAGATGCCCAAGCCGCCCAACAGCAAGCCGAAGCCGATTGGGCCATCGCCCGCGCCAACCTCGACGCCGCCCAACTCAACCTCAGCCGCACCCAGGTGACGGCGCCGATTGGCGGGCAGGTCGATGTGTCCAGCGTCACGCCGGGTGCCTTGGTGACCGCCGACCAAACCACGGCGCTGACCACGGTGCGCCAGCTCGACCCGATCCAAGTCGATGTCAGCCAATCCAGCGCCGAACTGCTGCGCCTGAAACGCGATTGGGCCAGCGGCAAATTCCAGCGCATCGGCACCGACAGCGCGCAAATCAAACTGATTTTGGAAGACGGCAGCGCCTACCCCCGCCCCGGCAAACTGAGTTTTGCCGGCGTGTCCGTCAACGCCAGCACCGGCGCGGTGACGCTGCGCGCCCAATTCCCCAACCCCGATGGCCTGTTGATGCCCGGCATGTACGTCCGTGCCGTGCTTGAAACCGGCAGCGCCGAATCGGCCCTGGTGGTGCCGCAAGCCGCATTGCAACGCGATGCACGCGGCAACGCCAGCGTCTGGGTGGTCGGTGACGATGGCAAGGTGCAGCGCCGCGCCGTCACGGTCGGGCGCACGCTGGGCGGCGGCTGGCTGGTGAGTGAGGGGGTGCAAGCGGGTGAGCGCGTCGTCGTCGAAGGGCTGCAAAAGATCAAGCCGGGGGACAGCGTGCAGGCCCATCCGGTGGCAGCCAGCGCGTCGGGAGCAGCGTCGGCGGTGGCTTCTGCCGCGTCGGCACGTTGAGAGGGGCGCGACCATGGCCCGTTTTTTCATTGATCGCCCCATCTTTGCCTGGGTGCTGGCCTTGCTGGTGATGCTGGGCGGCTTGCTGTCCATCCACCAACTGCCGCTCGAACAGTACCCGGACATCGCCCCGCCCAAAGTCACCATCAACGCCACCTATCCTGGCGCCTCGGCCAAAACGGTGGAAGACTCGGTGACCCAGGTCATCGAACAAAAAATGAAGGGGCTGGATGGGCTGCTGTCCATCTCATCGACCAGTTCCTCATCGGGGCAAGCCAACATCTCGCTGAGTTTTTTGGCCGGCACCGATCCGGACGTGGCGCAAATGCAGGTGCAAAACAAACTCCAGCAAGCGCAAAAACAACTGCCCCAAGCGGTGCAAGACCAAGGGGTGACCGTGACCAAAACCGGCACGGATTACCTCATGATCATGTCGTTCTATTCGGCCAACGCCACGGCCAGCAACATCCAGATTGGCGACTACCTCAGCGCCAACGTGGTGGACATCCTCAGCCGCCTCGATGGCGTGGGGGACATCCAGTTGCTGGGCACCAGCCACGCCATGCGCGTCTGGCTCGATCCGAACAAGCTGGCCAGTTACGCCCTCATGCCGTCGGACGTGAGTGCGGCCATCAACAACCAAAACGCGCAGGTGTCCGCCGGGCAGGTGGGCGGTTTGCCGGCGGCGCCGGGGCAACAGCTCAACGTCACCATCACGGCGCGCAGCAAGATGCAAACGGTGCGCGAGTTCCGCGACATCGTCCTGAAAACCGGCAGCGATGGCAGCGTGGTCAAACTCAGCGACGTGGCCCGCGTCGAGCTGGGGGGCGAGAGTTACACCATTTCGACCCGCTTCAAAGGCCGACCTTCGGCCAGTTTGGGCATCCGCCTGGCGCAAGGGGCCAACGCCATTGCGGTGGCCAACGCCGTCAAAGCCAAGGTGGCCGAGCTGCAACCGGGCTTCCCCTACCAGCTCCAATCCGCCCTGACTTACGACACCAGCCCCTTCGTCAAAATCTCCATCGAAGAAGTGGTGAAGACTTTGCTGGAAGCCGTCGTGCTGGTGGTGGCGGTGATGTACCTGTTCATGCAGAACTGGCGCGCCACGCTCATTCCGGCGATCACGGTGCCGGTGGTGCTGCTGGGGACGTTGGGCATCCTGGCGGCGTTTGGTTACTCGATCAACAGTTTGACGATGTTCGGCCTGGTGTTGGCCATCGGTTTGCTGGTGGACGACGCCATCGTGGTGGTGGAAAACGTCGAGCGCGTGATGGGCGACGAGGGCTTGCCGCCCCGCGAAGCCACACGCCGTTCGATGGGCGAAATCACCGGGGCGTTGATTGGCATTGCGCTGGTGCTGTCCGCTGTGTTCGTGCCGATGGCGTTTTTCAGCGGCTCCACCGGGGTGATTTACCGGCAGTTTTCCATCACCGTGGTGTCGGCGATGCTGCTGTCCGTGGCCGTGGCCATGAGTTTGACGCCCGCGCTGTGCGCCACGCTGCTGCTGCCGCTGGCCCAAGGCGAACACCACCCGGCGCACCGGGGCTGGCTCGGGCGGTTCTTCAGCGGCTTTAACACCGGGTTCGAGCGCAGCGGCAACCGCTTGACCGTCCTCACCGGCCATTGGGTTCGACGCGGTGGCCGCATGATGGCGGTGTACGCCCTCATCGTCGTTGGCATGGGGGTGATGTACCTGCGTTTGCCCACGTCCTTTCTGCCAGCGGAAGACCAAGGCACGCTGATGGCCGAGGTGCGCTTGCCGCCCGGGGCGACGCAAGAGCGCCTCATGAAGTCCATGCAAACCTTCGAGCAGTGGTTGAGCCAGCAAGCCGACATCGAGGGCTACACCACTGCCACCGGCATTTCGGGCGATCAGGCCACGGGCCGAGCGTTCATCCGCCTCAAGCACTGGAGCGAACGGCCCAACGCCAACCAAAGCGCTGCCGAACTGGCGCGACGGGCCAACAAAGAGCTGTCCAGCCTGCGCGATGCCCGGGTGTTCGTGATGCAACCGCCGACGGTGCGCGGCCTGGGTTCCAGCGGCGGGTTCACGCTGCAATTGCAAGATCGTGCGGGCCTGGGCCACGAGGCGCTGGTGCAAGCGCGTGAACAATTGCTGCAAGCCGCCCGCAAGCGACCCGAGTTGACACAACTGCGCATCAGCGGTTTGGACGACACGGCCCAGCTCGGCATCCAAATCGACGACCGGCGTGCTGGGGCCTTGGGCCTGTCCACCAGCGACATCAACAGCACGCTGTCGGCAGCGCTGGGGGGCAGCTACGTCAACGACTTTTTGGACCAAGGTCGGGTGAAAAAGGTCTACGTCCAAGGCGACGCACCGTTTCGCATGGCGCCCGAAGCCATCTTGCAATGGCAGGTGCGCAACAGCAGCGGCGCGATGGTGCCGTTCTCGGCCTTCGCCAGCACATCGTGGACGTTCGGGGCGCCGCGTCTGGAGCGCTACAACGGTTTCTCGGCGTACGAAATCGTCGGCGAGGCCGCGCCGGGGGTGAGTTCCGGCACCGCGATGGCGGTGATGGAGGAACTCATCGCCCAGTTGCCGGCAGGCGTGGGCTACGAGTGGGCCGGCCAGTCTTACCAAGAGCGGCTGTCGGGTTCGCAGGCGCCGGCGCTGTATGCGCTGTCGGTGCTGTTTGTGTTCCTGTGTTTGGCGGCGTTGTACGAAAGCTGGTCGGTGCCGTTCTCAGTGATGCTGGTGGTGCCGCTGGGCGTCGTCGGGGCGCTGGGGTTGACGCACTTGGCGGGGCTGTCCAACGATGTTTATTTCCAAGTGGGCTTGCTCACCACCGTGGGGCTGTCGGCCAAGAACGCCATCTTGATCGTGGAGTTTGCCAAGCAGTTGCAAGAGCAGGGCATGGACTTGATCGAGGCCACCCAACAAGCGGTGCGGCTGCGGCTACGGCCCATCCTCATGACCTCGCTGGCCTTCATGTTCGGTGTGCTGCCGTTGGCCATCAGCAGCGGTGCGGGGGCGGGCAGCCGGCGGGCCATCGGCACCGGCGTGCTGGGCGGCATGGCCAGCGCCACGGTGTTGGGCATGGTGTTCGTGCCGGTGTTTTTTGTGGTGATTCGGGGGTACTTCGCACGGCGCCAAGCGGTGGCCTCCGGGCGTAGGGAGGGCGTGCTGTGAGGTTCAAGCGTTCAATGCAAACGGCGTGGGGCGTTGCCGCGATGGCGGGGTTCGCGGGGCTGGCGGGGTGTGTCTCGCTGGCACCCGATTACGAGCGGCCCGCAGCGGCCATTCCCGATGCATGGCCCCAAGCGGCCGCCTCGGCGCCGGCTGACGCGGCTTCGGCACCCTCGGCATACAACCTGGGTTGGCAAGAACTGGTGAGTTCCGCCCGGCTGCGCGAGGTCATCGCCCTGGCCTTGGCGCACAACCGCGATCTGCGCGTGGCCTGGCTCACCATGGAACAAGCCCGCGCCGCCTACCGCATTCAGGATGCGCCCACCGTCCCGACGATCAACGGCAACGCCGGCATGACGGCCACGCGCACCCCCGCCGAAGCCAGCAGCGCCGGGGTGGATGTGATCTCGCGCACCTACAGCGTTGGGTTGGGCCTGTCGGCCTGGGAGCTGGATGTGTTTGGGCGCGTGCGCAGTTTGAGCGAAGCGGCGCTGCAAACTTTCCTCAACACCGAGCAGGCGCAGCGCAGCACCCAACTGAGTTTGATTGCCGATGTGGCCACCGCCTGGCTGACCCTGGCCGCCGATCAACAGTTGTTAGTGCTGGCGCAGCAGACCTTGCAAAGCCAGCAAACCACCTACCAACTGACGCAGCAGCGCCAAGCGCTGGGGGCGGTGTCCGGCTTGGCCTTGGTGCAGATGCAAACCTCGGTGGAGGCGGCACGCCTCAGCGTGGCGACAGCGGCCAGCCAAGTGCAGCGCGACCGCCACGCGCTGGCGCTGCTGACGGGCCGCACGGTGCCGGACGCCTGGTTGCCGCGCCCGGAAGATGCCGAACCCGCCGCCACCGTTTTGGTGAGCGTGCCCGAAGGGCTGCCGTCCAGCGTGCTGCAACGCCGCCCGGACGTGCTGGCGGCAGAGCGCCTGCTGCAAGCGGCCAACGCCAACATCGGTGCGGCGCGGGCGGCGCGCTTTCCACGCATCAGCCTGACGGCCACGGCAGGCACGGCCAGCCGCGATTTGGGGGACTTGTTCCAAGGCGGAGCGTGGAGTTTTGTGCCCTCGGTGAGCCTGCCGATTTTTGATGGCGGTGCTGGCGCAGCGGCAGTGCGCCAAGCCGAAATCACCCGCGATCTGCGCTTGGCGAGTTACGACAAAGCGGTGCAAACGGCATTCCGAGAGGTGGCCGATGCGCTGTCGGTGCGTGCCTCGTTGGCTGAACGTTTGGCGGCGCAACAAGCGTTGGTGTTGGCCAACCAACGCGCCTACGAAATGGCCCACGCCCGTTTCCAAGCCGGGGCCGACACCTATTTGGCGGCGCTGGACGCGCAACGCTCGCTGTTCAGCGCCCAACAAGCGCTCATCACCTTGCGGCTGACGGAACAGGCCAATCGGGTGACGTTGTACAAGGTGCTGGGGGGCGGGTGACGTTATGGGGCGGCGGTCTGCAACTCCACCCACAAACGCCAACTGGCGTGTTTGCACGTCGCGGGCAGGGCGCAGCCGCCTTCGTCGTGTGGCACCCAGGCTTCGGCGGCGGCCACGTCGCCGGTGATCAAAATCGGTGAATGGGCGTACTCACGCCCCCATGGGTCGGCGGCCACCAGCGCCGCCGCGTTCACCACTTGATCCGGACGCACCGCACGCATCCCCCCCTTCCAGCCCAGCATCTGCTCTTTGTACTTGAAACCCTGGGTGCCCCAGCTCACCCAGGTGTTCAAACTGCTCACCCCCAGCTCAGGGAAAAAGCGTTGGCCTCGGTGGGAAATCAGGTTGTCGCCGGAACCGAAGTACCACGCATCCCCCAGCAGCTTTTGGTATTGGACGTTGCCAATGCCCTGCACCCAACGCAGGGCCGGAAGTTGAGCCCGCTGAAGTGAAATGTTCGCCACGTCTTGGCCGGGTTGCAGCGCCAAACCCAAGCGTACACGTTCGGATTTGGGGAAGGCCACGGGCTCACCAGCGGCGTGGCAAGAGATTTGGTCGCAGGCTTCGAACAGCAGCGAATCCTGCCCTGCCGGCAGTTTGACGCCATGCTTGAGCCCCGCCACATCGGCGATGCCCGACAACGGCGAGCCCAAACTCAGCACCCGATTCACCTTGCCCGACAACCCCGCCAGCCCCCCATCGGCCAGCCCCTGCACCGCTGCCCGCGTCAGCACCCCGCCGAAGGAGTGGGCGACCACGGTGACGGGTTGGCCGGTGGCTTCATAAATCAGGGTGATGGCGCGCACCAAGTCCGCAGCGGCCACGGTGAACTGGGCATCGGTGTTCCACATGAATTCGAACGGGGCAAAGCGCTGCCCCTTGGCGCCGACGTAGCGCCGCACCAAATCGGGAAAGTAGCCGAAGGTGTCCAAGCCCCCGCCGAAGTAAGGCGCATCGGCGGGCAAGTGCATCTGATAGCCGTGGACGAACAGCACCGGCGTCACGCCTTGCCAAGCACTTGGGGCCCAGGTGTTCGGTGGCACCAGGCCGTTGAGCCGCGCCGATGGGCTGGACACGGGCGTGGCCCCACCCGGATCGTTGACGGGCAAACGCCGCTGGCCATCGCGGATGAAGTTGGCCCAGTAGTCCATCCAAACGTGGCCGAGTTGGGCCGCGTCGGTGGCGTAAGGGAGGGTGGCGTTGAGTGCATCGGTCAAGCTGGCGGCTGCTTGGTCGGTGGTTGCAGCGGCCACCGCAGGGCGTTCCGCTTGCGGCTCAATGCGATGGCGCACGTCAGCCCCATCGGCGGCCTCCACCACGGTGATTTGGGCGGATTTGCCGAGCGTGCGCTGCGGTAAAAAACCATGGCGAATGACGACGGCGCGTGCCGCTGCGGCGGCGGGAAATCGCACCACCACGCGCCCGATGCTCACCTTCGCGCCCTGTGCGGGAACCACCAGGCGCCGCACCTGGGCAGGCAGCACTTTGACGCGCACATTCAGCGTTTGTGCCCATTGGTGAGAAGGGCGGGTCACGCTCATGGGCAGGGTGAGGGTGCTGTGGGCCGGCAGGGTGCGGGCGTCGATCGCCAGATCCCAGCTCTGCCCATCGCCGCTGAGTTGGGCGACGCTGGAGGGGGTGTCGAGCTGGGCCCCCACATCGGCCACCTCGGATTCAGGCGCGAACACGATGCCGGAAAACCGCTGCACCGCGCCATGCAGCACGTACAACACAGGCGGCGTGGGCAGCGTGGCCACACCATGCAGCGCAGCAGGCGCCGCCGTGGCGGCACAGGCCAGCCCACTCCAGGCCAATCCCACCCCGAGAAAACACGCGCGCCATCCGGCAGCAAGTGATGGATGCATGGGGAACTCTCCTTTGCGTGCATGGCGCGTGCGCCGTGAAACTTGCATTGTCGAGTCTTGGGCGCCGTTGCTGTGCCAGCGGTTGTCGGTGGGTCAAGGCGGCCAGGGGAATCACCCCAACCGCTCCGCCAGCACCTCCACCCAATGCCGCACCGGTGTTTGTGTGCCCGTCTGCAAATGCTGAATGCAGCCGATGTTGGCCGACACGATGGCCTGCGGTGCCAACTCCGCCAGGTGGCGCAACTTGCGGTCGCGCAGTTCGTAGGCCAAGTCGGGTTGCAACACGCTGTAGGTGCCCGCCGAGCCGCAGCACAGGTGGCTTTCGCGCTGCGCCACATGCACTTCAAACCCCAGCGCCGCCAGGTGCGTTTCCACCCCGCCGCGCAGCTTTTGCCCGTGTTGCAACGTACACGGCGGATGAAACGCCAGCTTCACCGGCCGACCTTCTTGCACCGGACGCAGCCGCTCTCGCAGCACCGGCACCAGCTCCGGCAGCAGTTCGGACAGATCACGCGCCAGCGCCGCCACCCGCGCCGCCTTGGTGGCATAAGCCGCATCGTGGCCCAGGGCGTGACCGTACTCCTTCACCGCCAACCCGCACGCCGACGCATTCATGACGAGGGCCTCCACCTCGCCGCGTTCAATCCACGGCCACCAAGCGTCGATGTTGCGGCGGGCGTCGTCCAGGCCGCCTTCCGGGTCGCTGAGGTGGCTGCGCAGGGCGCCGCAACACTTGGCTTTTTCGATGACCACGGTTTGCACGCCCACCGCGTCCAGCACCTGGGCGGTGGCCAGGTTGATGTTGGGCATCAGCGTGGGTTGCACGCAGCCGGCCAGCAACAACACCTTGCGGGCGTGGGTGCGCGTCGGCCAACGCCCTTGGGGTGCAGGGCTGGCAGCCGGCACTTTGTTTTGCAACGCTGTGGGCAGCAACGGTCGCAACGCTTGCCCGGCTTGGATCGCCAGCGGGAACAGTGGCGACGTCAACCCTTCCCGCAGCGCCCAGCGCACCAGGCGCTCGCCGGTGGGGCGCTGCACCTTGGCATCGGCGATGCGCCGACCAATCTCCACCAATGGGCCGTATTGCACGCCGCTGGGGCAGGTGCTTTCGCAGTTGCGGCAGGTCAGGCACTTGTCCAGATGCTGTTGCATCGAGCGCGTGACCTCAGCGCCTTCGAGCACCTGTTTCATCAGGTAGATGCGGCCACGCGGGCCGTCCAGCTCATCGCCCAGCAGTTGGTAAGTGGGGCAGGTGGCGGTGCAAAAACCGCAATGCACGCATTTGCGGAGGATGGCTTCGGCGGCCTCGCCCTCGGGCGTGCCGGCAAATTCAGGCGCGAGATGGGTTTGCATGCGGCCTCACAAATCAGGGTAGAGCCGACCGGGGTTGAACACCCCCTGGGGATCGAACGCCCGCTTGAGCGTTTGATGGATGCGCCACAGCGCCGGATCGGGGCGGGTGAACACGGGTTCGTGGCCGTCGCCGCCGCACATCAGGGTGGCGTGGCCGCCCACGCGCTGCGCCGCGTCACGCAGCGCACTGGCGGGGCGCTGGCTGCGCAGCCAGCATTGGGCGCCGTGCCATTCGATGAAGGTGTCCTCGTCACCAGCCAGCGGCGGCGCGGTGCGCGGCACGGACAGGCGCCACAAACGCCAACCCTCCGCCCGTTGGAACACATCCAGCGCAAAAAACCGGTGTTGTTGATCGCGCACGCTGCGCCACCAGGCGTCGGCCTCCTCATCGGGCAACACTTGTGCGCCCTGCGCGATGAACTGCGCCTGCGCGGCCACCACCGCCGCATGCGCCCCCGCCAAGCGCACCGACAGCCGCCCCGCGTGCCACGCGCTGGCCTGAATCGGCAACGGCTGGCTGGCCCAGCGTGCCAACTGCGCCAGGGCGTCGGCTTGGGCGCACTCGAACACCACGGTGCGCCGCGCCGCCGGCAGCGGCAGCACCTTGAGCGACACCTCACAGATCACGCCCAGCACCCCGAGCGAACCCGCGAAGCTGCGCGCCATGTCGTAACCGGCGACGTTTTTCATCACCTGGCCGCCAAAACTCAACAGCTCGCCCCGACCGTTGAGCACGGTGGCGCCCAGCACGTAATCCCGCACCGTGCCCACGGCCACACGCGCCGGGCCGGCCAACCCTGCGGCCACCATGCCGCCGACGGTGCCCCCCGCCGCAAAGTGCGGCGGCTCAAACGGCAGGCACTGGCCGCGCTCGGCCAGCGTGGCTTCCAGTTCGGCTAGCGGCGTGCCGGCGCGGGCGGTGATCACCAATTCGCTCGGCTCGTATTGGCTGATGCCGCGCAAGGGTTTCACATCCAGCGCCGTGCCCTGCAAGGCTTGGCCATAAAACGCCTTGGTGCCGCCGCCCACGATCGCCACGGGCACGCGCCGCGCCCGGGCGTCGTTCAGGTGTTCGATCAGGCGGGCCAGCGCCGGGTCTTGGGTCGTCAGCGCCATCAAAAACGCTCCAGTTCAGGGAAGGGCAACAGGCCACGGCGCACCGTCAGCCGACCGTATTCGGCGCAGCGGTGCAAAGTCGGGATGACCTTGCCGGGGTTGAGTAGCTCGCGCTCGTCAAACGCCCGTTTGATGGCGAACATCTGTTCGCGCTCCTCGGCGCTGAATTGCACGCACATCGAGTTCAGCTTTTCCACGCCGACACCGTGCTCACCCGTGACGGTGCCCCCCAGCGCGACGCTGGTTTCCAAAATCTCGGCGCCAAATTGTTCGCAGCGGTGCAGTTGATCCGGGTCGTTCGCATCGAACAGGATCAGCGGATGCAGGTTGCCGTCGCCCGCGTGGAAAACGTTGCAGCAGCGCAGGCCGTATTTCTGCTCCATTTCGGCGATGGCGCGCAGGATGTCGGCCAAGCGCTTGCGCGGGATGGTCGAGTCCATGCACATGTAATCTGGGCTGATGCGCCCCGAAGCGGGAAAGGCGTTTTTGCGCCCGCTCCAAAAGCGCAGGCGTTGCGCTTCGTCTTGGCTGACCTCCAGACGATTCGCCCCCGCCGCACGCAACACCGCACTCATGCGCTCGATTTCTTCGGCCACTTCGTCCGGCGTGCCGTCGCTTTCGCACAGCAAGATGGCGGCAGCGTCCAGGTCATAACCGGCATGCACAAAATCTTCGACAGCCGCCGTCATCGGCTTGTCCATCAGCTCCAAGCCCGCCGGGATGATGCCGGCGGCGATCACCGCCGCCACCGCCTCGCCAGCGGCTTCGACGGTCGGGAAACTCGCCATCAAGCAGCGGGCCAAACGCGGTTTAGGCACGAGTTTGACCGTCACTTCGGTGATGACGGCCAACATGCCCTCACTGCCGATCACCAGCGGCAGCACATCCAAGCCGGGTGCATCCAGCGCCAAACTGCCAAAGGTGATGGGCTCGCCCGCCGCCGTGAAGCCGCGCACTTGCAGCACGTTGTGCAGCGTCAGGCCATATTTCAGGCAATGCACGCCGCCCGAGTTTTCAGCGATGTTGCCGCCGATGGTGCAAGCGATTTGGCTCGATGGATCGGGCGCGTAATACAGCCCAAACGGTGCGGCCTCCTCGCTGATCGCCAAGTTGCGCACGCCGGCTTGCACCACAGCGGTACACGCCAGCGGATCGACGCCCAAAATGCGGTTGAACCGCGCCAGCGACAGGGTGACCCCCAGCGCATGTGGCATCGCCCCACCGGACAAGCCCGTGCCTGCGCCCCGCGCCACCACCGGCACGCCCAGCGCATGGCAGGTGCGCAGCACGGCGGCGACTTGCGCTTCGGTGTCGGGCAAGGCCACGGCCAGGGGGCGTTGACGGTAGGCGGTCAGGCCGTCGCACTCGTAAGGGGTGGTGTCGGCATCGTGCCAGAGCAGCGCGTGAACGGGCAGCACCGCACGCAGCGCGGTGACCACCTCGGCGCGGCGCGCGGCCAGCTCTGAGGCGGCGGGGGAAGGAACAAGCGTCATGGCGGGGCCTGCAACAAAGGCGGACAGAGAGCGGCACTGTAGGCACGCCCGCCGCGCAGCGGTTTGATGATTTTTTGCAGGCCGCTTGAGGAAATTTGCAGGGGCCCCGGCGACTCAGCGCCACACCCCAAAAAGCACGCCGATCTTTTGCCAAAAACTCAGGCGCTCGTCGCTGAGTGCGTCCAGAAAATCCGACAGGCGTTTGGATTTGGTGATGGTGTAGAACGTCAACAGCGTGCTCAATGTGGCCACAGCCAGGAAAAACAGCACCCGCCGCTCGGGGGAACTGCCGGCCTCGTCCAGCAAGTTCATGCCGAGAAAACCCGTCGTCGTCGTGCCGATCATGCCCAGGATGGTGACCACCGTCAGCCGCACCACGGTGTTGGCTTGGCGGCGAATGCTGTCGGCGTCCAGGTAGTCACTCATGTCGCGGATGCGCTCTTTGACTTCACCGTACAGCCGTTCCGTGCCCAAATGCTGGCTGGTCATCTGGAAAATGGCGCGGGCTTGGGCTTGTTCGGCCACATCGCGGAACCAGTAACGGTGCGTGAAGCGCAAAAACCCCTCGAACGCGGCCCGGATGTGGCGCTTGAAACGGCGCACGCTGTCGGCGTCGCCCACATCCAAGGCTTTGAGGGCTTGGGCCAGCCGATCCGCCACCATCAGCAGCGCCGCTTTCTGGAAGTGCGCGATCAAGAACAGCAAAAAATGCTCATGGCGAAACTGCGCCAACACGCCATGCTGGCCGCAGGTGAAAAAGGCCGAGCGCGCATCCCCGACCACCACCAGCGCATGGCCGCAAATCAGGTAGCGCGTGCGCGGGGCGGGGCCTTCGTCGGCCCAGAAACGGTCGTAGCAATAACGCGCTTCAAAATCGGCCAGATGGGCTTCAGCGTAAGGGAGCTGCGCTCCCTGTGCCGGCGCCCCCGTGACCAGACCCAAGCGCACAAAATCCGCCCGGCTCAAGGCGCGGGGATCGTCCAACGCCAGCCACGCCATCACCGGCATGCGGTAGTACTCGATTTGGCGAAAGCGCCAGGCATGGCCCGGATCGTCCGCAGCGGGCAGGCCATCGGGCACCAGCGGTTGCAGCAGCCAGGCCCAATCGGCAGCGATGCGCGGGGCGCGCTGTTCCCCCACCTGGGTGAGGAACCGCTCACGCGCTTGGGCGTCGGACGCCACCAACACGTCGCCCTGCGCATCCAGCCATTCCATGCTCACCGGTGAGTGCATCGCCCGACCGCTGGCGTCCCAACCGCTCGGATAACCCCGGCCCAGGCGGTACAACAGTTCTTGCGCCTGCGGCAAGCTCAACTCGGCGCCTGCCAGCTCGACGTGCAGCAACACCTGACCCACATCGAAAAAGAAATACAGCGCCACCTGCTGCACCTGCAAGGTGATGGGCGCGGCCTCTGGATGCAGCACCACGCGCACGGCGGCCACGTCTTGGCGACGCAGCACTTGCATGGCGGCGTCGGGTTGGCCGTTGGCGTCCACCTCACCGAACAGGAAACGCTGCACAAAAGGCAAGAAGGTGACGAACTCGTGGTAGTGCCGTTCGTGAAAATCCTGCCCCGATGGGCTGAACCCATTGGCCACCGCCTGCCAAGGGTTGACGGCTCCGGGGGCCAAGCTGGCACCGATGGCCTGCCAAGGCCGGCGCAGCGCGGAGCCCGTTTCTTCTTGCCCACGCGGGGGCACCAGCCGCAACGGCCATAGCAGAGATTGGCGGTACTGGCGCACACAAGGCACGGTGCTGGCGGAGGGTTGAAGCATCGTCCGAGTATAAAAAGGGCATGGACAAGCATTCGCCGTCGATTTCTTCCGCCGCAGCCGCCGAAGAACGCCTGGAGCCCGCAGAGGAAACCTGCTTCGCGGACACTCCGACCATGTCAAAACCCTCTCACACCCACCGCCCGGTACACGCGCAGCGTGTGCAAAACCTCCATGCCAACGGTGTGACGCTGCACGTGGTGCGCGATGGCCCACCCACCGCCGAACCCTTGCTGCTCATCCCGGGCTTCGCCATGCAGTTGACGGACTGGCCGCGTGGCCTGATCGATCAACTGGTGGAGGCGGGTTTCCACGTCATCCGTTTCGATCTGCGGGACATGGGTTTGAGCGAGTCGATGGACTCGCATGGCCAAGCCGGGCTGGTGCAAGCGGTGCTGTGGCGCACCTTCGGGGCCAGTGCCATGGTGCCCTACACCCTGGCCGATTTGGCCGACGATGCCGCCGCCCTGCTCACGGCCTTGGAAGTGCCCAGCGCCCATGTGTGCGGCGTGTCCATGGGGGGCATGGTGGCGCAGCACCTGGTGGCCCGCCATCCGCAGCGCGTGCGCAGTTTGACGCTGATGATGACCACCACCGGTTCGCCCTGGGTGCCCCGCGCCTCACCGTTGCTGTTGAGCCGCTTGCAGATGGAGCCGCCTTCGTGGAATCAGTCGGAGGCGCTGGTGCAACACTTCGTCAATTTGTACAGCGCCATCGGCAGCCCCGGCTTTCCCGAGCCGACCCACGAGCTGCGCGAACGGGTCGAAGCGGGGTTGAAACGATCCTACCGACCGCAGGCGCTGTCTCGCCAGATGGCGGCGGTGGTGTCCGATGGCGATTGCACGCCGCTGCTGCGCACCATCCATGTGCCCACCGTGGTGATCCACGGCAGCGACGATGTGATGGTGCCCGTGGGCGCCGGGCGCGACTTGGCCCGGCGCATCCCCGGGGCGATCTACGACGAGATTCCCGGGTTGGGCCACGATTTCCCCCGCGCTTTGTGGCCTCGGTTTGTGCGCAACATCGCCCAAGTGGCGCGCCAGGCACGTCAGCGCCCGGCATCGCCCTGACACCCTCACATGGCTTGGATGGAAGCCAAACAGGCGTCGAACTGGGAACGGTCCATGCCCGCACACGCGCCTTGCGGGTACACAAACACCGACGAGGCGTAGTTCAACCCGGCCTCCGAGCGCGGTGACTCCTTGGCTTGCGCTTGGGCCGAATACACCGAACCGGTGTAACGAATCCACAGCAGGTTGCTGCCCCGATCCTGCCAAACCAGCTTGCCCGTGCGGTCGGCCATCACCTCGTTGAGTGAGTTGGCGTGGACGAAGTAGCGCGTGGCGGTGGGGGTGGCGTCGGTGCTGTCCGGGTTGTTGGCGGCATCGAGCAGCGGATATTCCCGGTTAAAGCGCCGCCCCGCGATGATGTAACCCGCCGCCGTGAACCGGCCATCAAACGGGATGGCGATCACGAATTCATCGGTGGTGCGATAAGCGTTGTCCACGTCGAACGTGACGAAACGCGGTTGGCGCGCATGGGTCGGGAAACGCAGGGCATAACGCCCCTTGGGCACCACGGCAAAGTGGCGCATCCAACCCAACTTCCACGAACAGGCATAGCCGTCGGGCGGCGGGTTGCGGAAATCGCAGTTTTGCGTCACGCCTTGGCTGTCCACCCACTTGTCGTAACCGTCGTCGATGTTCCAAACGTCGATGAGGGTGTCCCCGGCCTCGTTTTGGCGTTCCACGCGCATGGCCGCCGAGAAGGTAAAGCGCGAGCTGTCCACATCCGTCTGGAAGCTGGAGACACCGTAGTACGGGCCTTCACACGCACTGCCGTTGAGGCCATCGCCAGCGGTGCTGCCGTCCAGCGCCACACAGCGCCGGCCACTGGTCAAGAACGGTACGTTGTGAACCACGTAGTAGTTTTTCGGGCCCCAGTAACCGTAGGGATCCCACAGCGCCCCAGAAAGCACCCAGTTTTCGGCCCGGTTGTGGACGGCCTGCAACATCGGCGGCAAGCTGCGGTAGCCCGGGTGGCTGTTGATCATGCGGTTGCCGTTGTTGCGGATCGTGCCTTTCTCCAAGGGACGCAGGTAGTAATCGTCCGTCATGAAAGCACCGCTGGGGGTGTCTTTCTTGAAGGGGAAGTTGACGAAGACGTTGTTCTTCATGTCCACCGCCGAGTGGTAGGTGGCCAGGCCCACGGGGGGCGTCACCCGGCTCGGATACCCCTTGCCGACGTTCAGGCTGTGCCCCACCAGCAGCACGCGCTGGATCACACCGTTCGTGACAGCGCCAGCGAAATAGGTGCCAGCGTTGTCCGCCGTGACCCACTCTTGGTAGTTGGGTTTGCCGGTGTGGTTGCGATAGGCCCCGGTCGCCCCGACGATGCCAGTTTTGTAAATCGTGCTGCCCTTGACCGTGAAGGTGGTCTGACGGCCACAGTAATCCCAGAAATTGCCGTTGCCGTCGTAACACGGCTTGCTGTCGCCCATGGGGTTGTAGGCGGTGGAGACGAGTGTGCCCGGGCTGGCTTCGGGACGAGCATTGTTATCGTCTTGCGGCGTCAGATCCATCAACTGGCCAGGGCCGCCGGTGGAGTGAGACACGTTGCCTTCAATCTGCTTGAGCTTGATGAAACGCGGGTACAGCGCCACTTTGCGAGACAGCCCCAGCGTGCGTTCCGGAAACGCCAGCCACAAACCGTTGCCCAGGGCATCGCCGGTGTGGTTGTTGGTCAGGGTGTTGTCTGGGTTGGTCATCCAAACTGCGGAAGGGCCGGCCTCGTACACCTGCGAGCCCTCATGCACCTTGAGCAGTTTGTCGGCGTTAGGCGAACGCACCTTGAGCACCAAGTTGTCAGAGATGACGTTGCGCCGCTCGGTAGCATCCTCCAAGAAAATGGCGTGGCCCTTGATGTTGTAACAAATGTTGTTGCGCACCTGCACGCCGTTGGTGCTATGGATGACGATGCAGCGCTGGGCCGAGTCCCAAATGGCGCTGTTGCGGATCACATGGCCGGTGGCGTCACCGCGCTGGAGACCCGTGTTGATGTCATAACTCAAGAGGTGCCAGTGGATGGGGTAGCGTGCCAGTTTGCCTGCCTGGCCAACGCGGCGAAACTCGACGCCATCGACCACCACCTTGGAATCCAAGCCCATGATCAGCATGTGTGCGCCGAACCCGTGGTGATTCCAAGCGTCGTCATTGGCGCCCTGAATGACGATGCGCCGGGACAGGTTGCCGACCTCAGCGCGTGAGTCCAGCACCGTGGGGAACGGGGTGGAAGGCGGGGCAAAGCTGCTTTGCGGCTGCAAGCTCATGCCTTGGTCGGTGAGGTACTGGAGCCGTCCCCAGCGTGCAGTCTTCAGCCCGGAGCCCAGTGTGATGTTGGTGCCACTGGCGTTTTGCGCCAGCGTGACTTGCTCGGTGGTCGCTTGTTGATAGAAGTCGGTCGGAGCGAAGATGAGCTGATCGCCTTTGCGCCAGGAGACGCCGTTTTTCAGCGTGGCCGTGCGGGTGTATGAGGGCAGATGCTGGTTGAGCTGTGTCCACGTCGGCCCCGTGAACTGGCCATACAGCAGCAGCGACCCGCCGACCACATTGAACCCCCGAGAAATACCGTCGTTGTCCACCGTGGTGTCGGTGTTGGTGCGTAGCCCGGTCAGGGTGATGGTGGCTTGGTGGGTGAAAGGCGCCGCAGCGCTACCGATTTCCAAACGCCCGGTCAGCAAAATGTTGCGGGCACTGAGTTTCACGTCGCGCCGGTCTTCGAACACCAATGCGCCTTTGATGGTCAAGGCTGGCAGGCTGGGCGGATCCATGTCCAGAATGACGGTGGTGCCGCTCGGAATGACCACTTCACTCACCCCGCGCAGATCGGTGGCCGTTTTAGGCAGGCCGCTGTTGGCCGCCGACCAGCGCACCGTGGTGGCTTCGGCAGTGGCGACCAAGCGGGTGCCGTTGGCGGCAGTGTGGGCCTCGGCAGTGCTGGCCAGGGCCTGCGCCAGCAGTACATGCGATGAGTGATCCGCCTCAGCCGCTTGGGCCGTGGCGCGCAAGGTGGTGGTATCGGTGGTGCAGATGTCTGCGTCGTCACCGCCTCCGCATCCGTTCAGAGCAACCGCAGCCCCCAGAAGGGCCCATAACCGATGGTGCATGTCAATTCCCTTGATTCCAACTCAGCCGGGCGCTGGGCTTGCGCCCCTTGGCTGCGCATTTTCCGGGCGCTGACACTGGGATTGACGGGAATTTACACATTGCAAAACAAGAAGTAACACAAAGCAGTGGTGTAGCCTCGCGAATGCGCCACCCATGGGGGTGGCGTTCCTTACAACGGAGCATCTTGTGCGTACTTTTCTTCACGTGGGCTGCGGTTCCAAGCGCAAAGACCAAACCACCGCAGGCTTCAACACCCCCGACTGGCAAGAGCGGCGTTTTGACATCGACCCTGCCGCCCGCCCCGACATCGTCGGCACCATGACGGACATGTCAGCCGTGGCATCGGCGTCGGTGAATGCGGTGTTTTCCAGCCACAACATCGAACACCTGTACCCGCACGAAGTGCCGGTGGCGCTGGCCGAGTTTCGGCGCGTGCTCACCCCCGATGGGTTTGTGGTGATCACCTGCCCGGATTTGCAATCCGTGTGCGCCGCCGTGGCCGAAGACAAGCTGGACGACCCTCTCTACAAATCCCCCGCCGGCCCGATCTCGCCGTTGGACATCTTGTACGGCCACCGGGCCTCGATGCAACGCGGCAACCTGTTCATGGCCCACCGGTGCGGGTTCACGGCCAAGGTGTTGATCGCGGCGCTGCGGGCGGCGGGCTTCACGTCGGTGGCTTGCACCAAGCGGGCGGCACCGTTTTTCGATCTGTACGCCGTGGCCACCCGCGAGCCCAGCAGCCGCGAAGTGCTCGAACAGTTGGCGCAGTTGCACTTCCCCAAGCGTACTTGAGGCTCAATCTCGCCACGTCACCCCATCGGCCACGGCAGGTCGGGGGCGTGGCGGTTTGACCCGCGTCGGCGTGCCCAGGCTGATGAAACACACCGCCTGTTCGTGCGGAGCCACATCAAACGCCTGACGCATGGCCTCGCCCTGCAACGCCTTCCCGCCCGACAAACCACTGCCCCAGCCGCGTGCATGCGCCGCCAGCAGCACGTTTTGCACCGCCGCCCCCACAGCCAGCAAGCGCTCCCAGGGCGGCACGTCGCTGTCATCACCGCCGAGGCGGGCGATCACCAGCACCAACACCGCGCCCCGCTGCGCTTTGGCACGGGCATCGGCCAGTTGTTCGGGCAGGGCGTGCGGGTCACGCGCCAGCAGGCTGTGGGCGAAGACTTCGCCCAGCCGCTCACGCGCTTGCGGCCCCAGCACCACAAAACGCCATGGCGTCAGGCGGCCATGATCCGGTGCCGCCGCCGCAGCGCGAAACAGCGCCTCCAGCGTCGCGGCATCCGGCCCCGGTTCCCCCAGATGTTTGGGGCCGATGTGTTGGCGGGTGTGGATCAGCGCATCACACAGTTCAACAGGAAAAGACAGGTTCATGGGCAGGCTTTCAACGCCCCGGTGCCGGAGCCATGCGCGGATCTTCGCCGCGTTCCAGCCGAGCGATGGCCCCATCCAGCGCTTGACGATCCGGGCTGCCGACGGCGTACTGTTCGCGCAGGCGGGTGAAGGCTTGTCGGGCCAAGGCCATGTCGCCCTGATCCAGCGCCGCCAGCCCGTGCAACATCAACACCTTCGGGTGCTGCGGTGCCAGGGAAACGGCTTGGCGCAGCAGGCCCACACTGGTGTCATCAAAGTGATGTTCGGCGCTGAGGATGCGGGCTTCGAGCCAATCGGTCAGCACGTCCACATCTTGCGTGGCCCGTTCGCCGACACGGGCGTAGGCTTGCGCCGCTTCCGCCGTCCGACCGGTGACTCGCAGCGAGCGCGCCAGCATCAACCAGCCCTCCGGGTCATTGGGCTGGCGCTCCAGGCGTTCAGCCAGACGCTGCACCCGGTCTTCGATCTGCGTCGCTGCCGATTCGCGCTCCGCCGGATTCAAGGCCCGAGGGTGCCCCAGCAGCGCATACAGCCCGATCACCGCCAACGGCACACCCAGCCACAGCGCCCACCGAGCGCCGCGCTCGCTCAAACCGTCACGCCCGACGGCCCACACCAAACTGGCGCCAAAGATCCCCACCAGCGCAGCGGCGCTGCCCAAAAACGGCAGCAGCCACGGCGGCGGATTCAACCAAGCGTTCATGCCGAGGCCTCCTCATTCGCTGCTGAAACTGCCGCTCGCTGGGCCTGACGCTGCAAATGGCGCCACGCTCCCCAAGCTGCGCCCAGCAGCAACAGCAGCGGCCCCAGCCACAGCAGCACGGTGCGGGCGCTCCACGGCGGGCGGTAGGTGACGAAATCGCCGTAACGCTCCACCAAAAAACGGCGGATCTCATCGTCCGATTCCCCGGCGAGGATGTGCTCGCGCATCTCCCGTTTCAGGTCGAGTGCCAGCCCGGCGGTGGAGTCGGCCAGCGATTCGTTTTGGCACACCAAACAGCGCAGTTCGGCGCTGAGGGCGTGCAGGCGGTCGTCGTCGGCTGGGTGCCACGGCCCCCTCTCCCCAACCCCTCCCCCGCGAGGGGGGAGGGGCTTTGACAGTATTTCTCCCTCTCCCCTCGTGGGAGAGGGCCGGGGAGAGGGGGCGAGTGCCACCAACCTCGGCAACAACTCCCGCGCCACAACCTCCGCCGTCAGCGCCCCCGCATGCCGAAACACGATGCGCCCTTGCGCATCCACCACAAACGTTTCCGGCGCGCCGTACACGCCCAACTCGATGCCCATGCGCCCGTCCGCATCCACCAGCGAGGTGGCGAACGGGTCGCCCAGGCGTTGCAGCCAGGCGCGGGCCTCGGTGGCATCGTCCTTGTAATTCAGGCCGATGAGCTGGCCGCCCCGCCCCTGCGCCCGCAGCGTCGCCGCCAGCGAAAGCAACACCGGATGCTCTTCCCGGCACGTTCCGCACCAGCTCGCCCAAACGTTGACGATGCGTGCTTGGCCGCGCCAATCCCGCCGCCCGTCCACCAGGCCGGCTTGCAGCAACTGCGGCAAGGCCCGATCTGGCCACAGCGTGCCCACGCGCACCGAGGGCAACTCACGCGGATCGTGGCGCATCCCCACCGCCAACAGCCCCAGCAACGCCAACCCGCACAAGGCGGCGAGGATCACGCCGGTTTTCATCGGGTTCTTCATGCTCGTTTGGCTCCCCATGCCGCACAAAACGCCCCCAAGGCCATGCCGAGCACGCCGAACCAAATCCAGCGCACAAACGGCTTGTGCTGCACACGCACACTCCAGGCGGAACGCGGGTCATCCGGCTGCAAGGCTTCACCCAGGGCGACGTACAAATCGCGGCTGAAGCCCCAGTCGATGGCGCTTTCCGTCATCGGCATGGCCGAGCCGACGTAGGCGCGTTTTTCCGTCACCAACGTGCGCGGGGCCGCGCCGGGGCAGTTGAGTTGAAAGGTGGCCGCCATCGCTTGGTAATTCGGGCCGCGCTGGGCGGCGAGGCGCTCGAAGTGCAGATCGCAGCCGGCCAGGCGGTGGTGATCGCCGGGGGCCAAACGCACATCGCGCTCCACGCCGTAGCCCTTGACCATCGCCACGCCCACCATGAACACCGCCACGCCCAGGTGCGCCAGCACCATGCCCGCCGGTCGAGCACCAAAACGGCGCCACCCTTGTTGACGCCCGCGCTGCACCGCCCCATGCAACGTGCTGACCGCCACGCCCAGCGCCAGCCACAACGCCAACGCGGTGAGCAGCTCGACACGGCCCCACGCCCCCCACAACGCCGCCGGCAGCGCCAGGGCACCCACCCCCAACGCCCAGGCGGTGGGACGCAAACGCCGCCACAACGCCGCCCCATCATCCCGCCCCCAACGCAGCCAAGCGGCGGGTAGCAGCAACACGGCGCCGGGCAGCAACAACGGGGCCATCACCGCATCAAAGTACGGCGCGCCGACCGACAACTTGCCCAGCCCGAGCGCATCCATCGCCAACGGGTAGAGCGTGCCGAGCAGCACGCTGGCGCAGGCCACACCGAGCAGCAGCGGCATCAGCGTCAACAAGCTGTCCCGCGAGAGCATGGCTTGCCCGGTGCCGATGCGCGCCGGCAGCAAGCGCTCCCCGTGCCGCGCCCACAGCCCCAAACTCACCAATAAGGTGGCCGCCAGCAAGGCCAGCATGACACTGCCCCGGCGCGGGTCGGACGCAAAGGCATGTACCGAGGTCAACACCCCCGATCTCACCAGGAACGTGCCCAGCAGCGCCAAAGCAAACCCGAAGATGGCCAGCCAAGCGGTGGCGTGCGGCTGGCCGCCGCGCAGGTCTCGCGCCACCAGGGTGTGCATCAAGCCGGCCAGGATCAGCCAGGGCATGAAGGAGGCGTTTTCCACCGGGTCCCAAAACCACCAGCCGCCCCAGCCCAGTTCGTAATACGCCCACCAACTGCCCAGCGCAATGCCCAGCGACAAAAAGCCCAGCGCCACCGCCACAAACGGGCGCATCCGGCGCGCCCAGTTCACCGGCCCACCATAAGCGAGCGTGGCCAACGTCATCGCCAACGGCACTGCGGTGCCGACGTAGCCCAGGTACAACAAGGGCGGATGGAACACCAAACCCGGGTCTTGCAACAACGGGTTGAGGCTTTGGCCCTCGTCCAACGCCGGCAACAGGCGCACAAAAGGATTGGAGGTGAACAACACAAACGCCAGCACCGCCACCGAGACGACCCCCAGCACCCCCAGCACCCGCACGCCCCACCGCGCCGGCGCTTCCCGCAGCGCCCAGGCCGAGGCCAGGCTCCACAGCGTCAGCACCGCCGCCCACAGCAACATGGAGCCTTCGTGCCCGCCCCAGGTCGCGGCGACGCAGTAGGCCAGCGGCAAGGTGCTGTGGCTGTGCTGGGCGACGTAGGCGAGCGAAAAATCATGCTGCACAAACGCCAGCGCCAACGCCACCAGCGCGCCCCACGCACCCAGCGTCTGCCAGCCCAGCGCCGTGTGGGCCAGGCGCTGGTGAGCGAACGTCACGGTGGCCGGAATGAGCCCCGCCAGCGCCTGCACCGCCGCCGCCACCAACGCGACGATGAGCAACAAATGGCCCAGTTCCCCCGTCATGGTTGGCTTCCTGGGGCGCTGGCGCCGTGGCGTTTCAAAGCATCATGGACGGCTGCGGGCATGTAGTTCTCATCGTGTTTGGCCAGCACTTCGGCGGCTTGCAGGGTGCCGGAGGCGTCGAGTCGGCCTTGGGCGATGGCGCCTTTGCCGGCGACGAACAAATCGGGCAGCACGCCCTCGTACACCACCGGGATCTGGTGGCCGCCGTCGCTCAACACAAAACGCACGCGCAGGCTCTGGGCCTCCCGATGGATCGAGCCGGGCTGCACCAGGCCGCCCAGGCGCAGTGTGTCGGCGCGGTTCACTTCACCTTGCACCACTTGGCTAGGGGTGACAAAAAACACCAAATTGCTTTGGAAAGCGCGCAGCAGCAGCGCCCCGCCCAGGCCGAGCACGGCAAGCACCAGGGCGAGAAGGAGGAAACGGCGTTGTCGGGCGGTCATGGATAGTGGCGTTCAGCGGAAACATCGTCGGCAGCGTCATCGCAACGCTGTTCGGTCAGGCGTTGGGCGCGGCGGCGCAAGGCGAACCATTCGCCAGCCAAGGCCAAGGCCGTCAGCCCCAGCGCCGACCAGACGTACACGCCATGCCGCCCCATCTGCCCCAACGCCGCCCAATCCGACCACCAAATGGAGCCGAAGGCGGACACGATGGCGTCAAACATGGTGCAGCGCCTCCAGCCAGCGGGCGTGGGCCTCACGCTCCTCGATCAATATTTGCACCCGGCGTAGCACGGTGGCAGCGGCGTAGGCCCACGCGGCGCCCACCATCAGCAGCAGGGCGGCCAGCATCGCCGGCGCCAAGCTCGATTGGCCAAGCGTGACGCTCGCCCCTTGGTGCAGCGTGTTCCACCAGCGCACCGAGAAATACATCACCGGCAGGTTGAACGCCCCCAGCAGGGCCAGCACGGCGCAGGCGCGGTCGGCGCGCTGGCGGTCTTCGTGCGCGTTCAGCAAGGCGAGGTAGCCGATGTAGAGGAACAGCAGCAGCAGCGAGGAGGTCAGCCGCGCATCCCACACCCACCAAGTGCCCCACATCGGGCGACCCCACAGGGCGCCGGTGATCAAACTCAAGGCGGCGAACAGCGCCCCGGTCGGTGCCAAAGCGTGGGCCATCAAAAAGGCGCTTTTGGTGTGCCACACCAGCCCGACGAAGGCCCACAGCGCCATGCCCGCATAAGCCAACATGCTCACCCACGCAGCGGGTACATGCAAGTAGAGCAGGCGGTAGCCCTCGCCTTGCACGGCATCCGCTGGCGTGGCGACGAAACCGAGCCACGCCCCCGGCAGCAGCAGCGCCAACGCCAGCCCCAGCAACGGGCCGGTGAGGCGCCGCGCCAGCGCGTGTAAGCGCATCGGGCTGGCGAAATAAAACAGCAGGCGGGCCCACATGGTTCGATGGTTTCCTGGTTGAAATTCAGTTTTGGCTGGCCGATTGCAGCGCCAACGCCCCCAGCACCGGCCCCACCACGCAGGACAGCGCCAACACCGCCCCGAGCAAGGACAGCTCCGCCGCCACCGGCCGCCCGGCCTGCGCGGCGTGTACCGCCAAGGTGCCAAACACCAGCACCGGCACCGCCAAGGGCAGCACGATCAACAGCGTGAGCAACGCCGCCTGCCGCACCCCGGCGGCCAGGGCAGCGGCCACGCCCGCCAGTTGCACCAGCACGCCCGTGCCCAGCACCAGCCCGAACCACAGCACCACCAGCGCCGGGGCACTCAGGCCGAATTGCAGCGCCACCAGCGGCGCCACCAGCAACACCGGCCCCGCCGTCAAGGCCCAATGCACCGCCAACCGGGCGGCGACCCACACCGCCAGCGGCATCTCCAGCGCAGCGCAGGCGAGCACGGCTTGATCGAGCCAACCGCTGCGCACATCGTCATGAAACAACCGTGCGCTGGCCAGCAACACCGCCAGCAAAGCCCCGACCCACAGCACCCCCGGCCCCAAAACCCGCAACGTGGCCGGATCGGGCCGCAGCGACAAAGGAAACAAGCTGGCCACCATCACAAAAAAACCGGCGTGCCAGGCCCAATCGCCGGGGCGCTGCACCGCCAGGCGCCATTCGCGCCGCAGCGTGGCGGCCAGGGCGCGGCGCCAGCTCATGCCGAAGCTCCCAAATCGAGCGGCGTGCAGGCGGGGAAATCGTCCGGCAGGGCGTGATGCGCCGTCAGCACCACGCCGCCGCCGTTGGCCAGATGCGCCCGCGTCGCCTCGGTGAGCCAAGCGACGCCAGCGGCATCGAGCGCATCAAACGGTTCATCCAACAACCACAGCGGGCGCGGCGCCAGGTGCAACGGCGCCAGATGCAGTTTGCGGCGCTGCCCGGCAGAAAGCTGGCGCACCGGGCGCCGCGCTGGCAGGCTCCAGCGGCGCAACCAGTCGCGCAGAGCGTCGGGCGCGGGCGGGGCGCCGGCCATGTCCAACCAGGTGCTGAGGTTGTCCAACGCGCCCAGCTCGTCGGCCAGCGGGCAAGCGTGGCCCAGGCTCCACAGCGGCGCGTGGCGTTGCACCCGACCACTCAGCGGCGGACGCAAGCCCCCCAGCGTGCGCAGCAGCGTGGTTTTGCCACAGCCGTTCGGGCCGCGCACATGCAACGCTTCACCCGCGTGCAGCGTGCAATCCAGCGGCCCCCACAACCGACGGCCTTGGCGTTCCGCCGCCAGCGCTTGCGCGTTCAACAGCATGTCAGCGCCCTTGGTGGTGGAAGTAGTCGGCCAAGCGATGCACGTCGGGGATGAGGATGTCGCGCTTGTCCATCTCGATCAGGCCGTGGGCCTCCAGCTCACGCAGCACGCGGGAAAAATACTCCGGCGTGAGCGACAGCCGCGACGCAATCGTTGCCTTGCTCACTGGCAGGCTGATGCGGTGGTTGCCTGTGAGCGTGGCGGGGGTGTCTTCGTTCGGCCCCTCCGGCAGCTCGCGCAGCAAGTAACCGATGACACGCTGCACGCCACTGTCCAGCGCGTAGGCTTGCACATCGCGCACGAGGCCGTGCAAGCGGCGCGAAATACCGGCCAACATGCGCAGCGCAAAACGGCCATCGCGGGCGATTTCGGCGGTGATCGCGTCTTTGTGAACGCTGAGCACCAACGCATCGGTGAGCGCTTGGGCGTTGACGATGTAAGGCTTGTCCGTGAACAGCAACGCTTCGGCGAAGGTGTGGCCGGGGCCGATCAGCTCGATCACCTTTTCTTGTCCGGCTGGCGACAGCGCAAACAGCTTGACTTGGCCGGTGACGCTGGCGTGAAACTCCTCACACGCTTCGCCGACGCGAAAAATGGGGTCGCCCCGCCCAAATCGCCGCAGGCGGCAGCCGTGCGCCAAGCGCTCCAGCTCCTGGGGGGTCATTTCTTGAAACAGGGGCAGCACGGCCAAACAGCGCGCCACATCGCCAATGCGGGTGTCCATGGCGGCGGATTCTGGAAATGTGGCCCCGTCTCAGCCTTGAGTGCAATCAAGCGATTCGAGACCGCCCCGACTTGAAGCAGTTCAAGGCGCCACCCGGATCGCCCGGCGACAGTGCGCGGTTTTGTCAGCCAGAACGAAGGGGCCGATCATGAGCATCTTGGGCGTGGTGGTGCGGGCGCGGGCCGAAGCCGTGGCGGACGTGGCGCAGCGGCTGGCCGAGCAGCCGGGTGTCGAGGTGGCGCTCAATCCGGGTGATGGCCGCTTGGTGGTGGTGATGGAGGATGTGGACGGCGCCAACGGCGAGCCAAGCGCCGCCCGCACGCTGGCCGATGTGGCGACGTGGCCGGGGGTGTTGGGCACGTCCTTGGTGTGGGAGTACTCGGGGCCGGACGCGCCGGCACCCGAAGGCAGCCAGATGGCGGATTTCCGGGCGTGGCGGGGGCGACCGGGGGGGTGAATCGGGTCATTTCAGATAAACCCAAACCAGTTCAAGGACACGCCCCCCCGCTTGCATCGACCATGGCTCCCGCAGCGCCCAGGCGCTTTTTTGCTTTTCTGCCGGAGCCCCATCCATGCAAGCCAACCGTCGAGATTTCCTCAAGGCGCAAGCCCTGGCCGCCAGTGCGGCGGCGGCGGGCCTTCCCATCGTTGCGGAAGCCGCCGCGAACAAAGACGCCGGCAAAACCGCCGCCGACGTGGCCGTGCGTTGGGACAAAGCCCCCTGCCGCTTCTGCGGCACCGGCTGCGCCGTGATGGTGGGCGTGCAAGACGGCAAGGTCGTGGCCACCCAAGGCGACCCGGAAGCCCCCGTGAACCGGGGCTTGAACTGCATCAAAGGGTACTTCCTCAGCAAAATCATGTACGGCAAGGATCGGCTGCAAACGCCCTTGCTGCGCAAAAAGAACGGCCAATACGACAAGGACGGCGATTTCACCCCCATCACCTGGGATGAAGCCTTCGACATCATGGCCGCCAAGTGGAAGGAAGCGCTCAAAGCCGAAGGCCCGAACAGCCTGGCCATGTTCGGTTCCGGCCAGTGGACGGTGTGGGAAGGCTATGCCGCCTCCAAGCTGTGGAAAGCGGGTTTCCGCACCAACAACCTCGACCCGAATGCGCGCCATTGCATGGCCTCGGCGGTGGCGGGTTTCATGCGCACCTTCGGCATCGATGAGCCGATGGGCTGTTATGACGACATCGAGCAAGCCGACGCCTTTGTGCTCTGGGGCTCCAACATGGCGGAGATGCACCCGATTCTGTGGAGCCGCATCACCGACCGCCGGCTCTCGAATCCGCATGTGAAGGTGGCGGTGCTTTCCACCTACGAGCACCGCAGTTTTGACTTGGCGGACTCGGGCATGGTGTTCGTGCCGCAGACGGACTTGGCGATCCTGAACTACATCGCCCACTACATCATCACGAACAAGAAGGTGAACACCGAGTTCGTGAAGAAGAACGTCAACTTCAAGAAGGGCGCGGACGACATCGGTTACGGCCTGCGCCCGGTGCATGCGCTGGAGAAGGACGCCAAGAGCAACGGCTACCCCGGCGCCGATGGCAAGCCCAAGGGCAACCCGAACGACTCGACGCCCATGAGCTTCGAGGACTACGCCAAGTTTGTGAGCGAGTACACCGCCGAGAAGGTGAGTGCGCTCTCGGGCGTGCCGGTCAAGCAACTGGAAGACCTGGCCAAGCTCTATGCCGACCCGAAGGTCAAGGTGGTGTCCTTCTGGACGATGGGCTTCAACCAGCACACGCGGGGCACTTGGGCGAACAACATGATCTACAACGTCCACCTGCTGGTGGGCAAGATCAGCCAGCCCGGCAACGGCCCGTTCAGCCTGACCGGCCAGCCCAGCGCCTGCGGCACGGCGCGGGAAGTGGGCACTTTCGCCCATCGCCTGCCGGCTGACATGGTGGTGACCAACCCCGATCACCGCAAGCACACCGAAGAAATTTGGGGCGTGCCTGAAGGCACCATCCCCGACAAAATCGGTTACCACGCCGTCGCGCAAAGCCGCGCTTTGAAGGACGGCAAGATCCGCTGCTACTGGACGAGCACCACCAACAACATGCAGGCCGGGCCGAACATCAACGGCGAAATCCTGCCCGGTTGGCGCAACCCGAAGGCTTTCGTCGTGGTGAGCGACCCTTACCCGACGGTGAGCGCGATGGCCGCCGATTTGGTGTTGCCTTCGGCGATGTGGGTGGAAAAAGAAGGCGCCTTTGGCAACGCCGAGCGCCGCACCCAGGTGTGGCGCCAGCAGGTGAAGGCACCGGGCCAAGCGCGCTCGGATCTGTGGCAGATGATGGAGTTCGCCAAGCGCTTCAAGATCGAAGAGGTGTGGCCAGCGGAGCTGATCGCCAAGATGCCCAGCGTGAAGGGCAAGACGCTGTTTGACGTGCTGTTCAAGAACGGCAAGATCAACAAGTACCCGATGGGGGATCTCACCAAGGTCAACGGCAAATACATCCCCGGCTACAAGAACGACGAGTCCGAAGCCTTTGGCTTCTATGTGCAAAAAGGCTTGTTCGAGGAATATGCCGAGTTCGGGCGCGGCCACGGCCACGATCTGGCGCCGTTCGACGTGTACCACGAGGTGCGCGGCCTGCGCTGGCCGGTGGTGGACGGCAAGGAAACGCTGTGGCGTTTCCGCGAAGGTTATGACCCGTACGTGAAGAAGGGCGAAGGCCTGCGCTTCTACGGCAACAAGGACGGCAAGGCCAACATCTTTGCCCTGCCGTACCAGCCCGCCGCCGAATCGCCGGACAAGGAATTTGACCTCTGGCTGTGTACGGGCCGCGTGCTGGAACATTGGCACACCGGCAGCATGACCCGTCGCGTGCCCGAGCTGCATCGCGCCGTGCCGGAAGCCGTGTTGTTCATGCACCCGGATGACGCCAAAGCGCGGGGCATCCAGCGTGGCATGCAAGTGAAGGTGGCCTCGCGCCGGGGCGAAATCACCCTGGCGGTGGAAACCAAGGGCCGCAACAAGGTGCCGCGTGGGTTGGTGTTCGTGCCCTTCTTTGACGAAGGCCGGCTGGTGAACAAGCTGACGCTGGACGCCACCTGCCCCATCAGCAAAGAAACCGACTACAAGAAGTGCGCCGTCAAGGTGGTGCGCGCCTGAGGTCGCCAGCGCCATGAAACTCAACCGGCGTGAGCTGCTGCAAGCCGCCTCCAACGCCGCCACGGCGGGGCTGGTGGCGGGCGGGGCGGCTGTGGTGAGTCGCCCGGCGGTGGCACGCCCCGCGCAGGCGCTGCGCCCACCGGGGGCGTTGGCGGAAGGCGATTTTTTGGGCGCCTGCATCCGCTGCGGCCTGTGCGTGCGCGATTGCCCGCCGCACAACCTGCTCTTAAGTGAATGGGGCGCGGGCGTGGCGGCGGATGTGGCCATCGGCACGCCGTACTTTGTGGCGCGGGACATCCCGTGTGAGATGTGCGAGGCCGTGCCCTGCGTCAAAGCCTGCCCCACCGGCGCACTCGATCCCAAGCTCACCGACATCACCCAAGCCCGCATGGGCCTGGCGGTGTTGATCGACCATGAAAGCTGCTTGAACTTCCTCGGCCTGCGCTGCGACGTGTGTTACCGCGTCTGCCCGGTGATCGACCAAGCCATCACGCTGGAAAAAGTCAACAACCCGCGCAGCGACCGCCACGCCATGCTCTTGCCCACCGTCCATGCCGACGCCTGCACCGGCTGCGGCAAGTGCGAAAAAAGCTGTGTGTTGGAACAGCCGGCCATCAAGGTGCTGCCGCGTGAACTGGCGCAGGGTGAGCTGGGCCACCACTACCGCAAAGGCTGGGAAGCGCCGAATCGAAGCGGCAAACCGACGTTCGACAAACCCGTGCAACGCCTGCCCGACCAGGCTGTGCCGGGCGACTTGGTGCCGCTTCGTTCGGGTGATGCACCTTACCGGGAGACGCCATGAGCTGGGCCGCTGTGGGCATGAAGGGCTGGTGGCGCAGCCATCGGTTTTTGCTGCTGCGCCGCTTGAGCCAATTTGGCATCTTGGGGCTGTTTTTGCTGGGGCCGTGGGCGGGGGTGTGGCTCGTCAAAGGCAACCTCAGCAGCAGTTTGACGCTGGACACGCTGCCGCTGACCGACCCGTTCGTGCTGGCCCAACTGCTGGCCACGCGCCACCTGCCGGCGCTGAGTGCCGGGGTGGGGGCGCTCATCGTCGGGGTGTTTTACGCCTGGGTGGGCGGGCGGATGTTCTGTTCGTGGGTCTGCCCGGTGAACGTGGTGACGGACACCGCTGCGTGGCTGCGCCGCCGGTTGGGCATTTCCACCGGGCGGGCACCGCGTGCGCTGCGCTTTTGGCTGCTGGGCGCGGTGCTGCTGGCCAGTGCGGTGTCGGGCGGGTTGGTGTGGGAAAGCGTCAACCCGGTGAGCTTGACCCAGCGGGCGCTGATCTTTGGCGGCGGCCTGGCTTGGGGCGGTGTGGCGGCGGTGTTTTTGTTTGATTTGCTGGTGGCACCGCGTGGTTGGTGCGGCCACCTCTGCCCGCAGGGCGCGGCTTATGCGCTCATCGGCCACAAAGCGCTGTTGCGGGTGAGTGCGCGCCACAGCAGCCGCTGCACCGATTGCGCCGACTGTTACGCCGTCTGTCCCGAGCCGCAGGTCATCCCCATCGCGTTGAAGGGCAAAGGCGGCGCCGGCCCGGTGATCGCCGATGCGGCTTGTACCAACTGCGGTCGCTGCATCGATGTGTGCGGCCCCGATGTTTTCACCCTGACCCACCGTTTAGATGTTCGGAGAGACTGATGACAACCTTGCTCAAAACTTTGGCCAGCGCCGTGATGGCGGCGGTTCTGGTGGCGTCGGGCATGAACCTGGCGCAAGCAGCCGATGCCGCAGCGCCGGTGAAACTCGAAGGCCTGCGCGGCGGCACGCCCATCACGCAGGACAACGCGCCCACCCCCATCAAACAAGAGCGGGATCACGGCCCAGCCGATCGGGATTTTGTGCAACAGCCACCGCTGATTCCGCACACCATCCAGGGCTACCAAATCACCAAGAACTACAACAAGTGCATGGACTGCCACGCCTGGCAAAAGACCAAGGAAAGCGGCGCCACCAAGGTCAGCGTGACGCACTTCAAAACCCGCGACGGCCAAGAGTTGGACAACATCAGCCCGCGCCGGTATTTCTGCACCCAATGCCACGTCCCGCAGACGGACGCCAAGCCGCTGGTGGGCAACACCTTCCAGCGCGCACGCGGTTTGCAGTGACACCCCAGGAGCCCACACCATGAGTGACACCTCCAAGACGGGTTTCATCGCCCGCTGTTTGGCCGCTGTGAAGACGCGCCAGTTTGCGGTGCTGGCCAGCGCTTTTGTGGCGGGGATTTTGTTCTGGGGCGGTTTCAACACCGCGATGGAATGGACGAACCGGGAAGAGTTTTGCATCTCGTGCCACGAAATGAAGGACAACGTTTACGCCGAATACCGCAACACCATCCACTACCAAAACCGCACCGGCGTGCGTGCCACCTGCCCGGATTGCCATGTGCCCAAGGAATGGGGGCACAAGATGCTGCGCAAAATCCAGGCGAGCAACGAGGTGCTGCACAAAATCCTGGGCACCATCGACACGCCGGAAAAATTCAACGCCAAGCGGGCGGTGCTGGCGCAGCACGAGTGGGATCGCATGAAGGCCAACGACAGCCGCGAGTGCCGCAACTGCCACCACTTCGAATCCATGGATTACGCCGAACAAAACCAGCGCTCGGCCACGCGCCACCAAGCCGCGTTCAGCGCCGGACAAACCTGCATCGACTGCCACAAGGGCATTGCGCACACGTTGCCGCAGGTGGAGCAGCACATCGGCGCACCCAAGGACGGGGTGGTGGCAGTGCCGCCGGCGGTTCAGCCGGCCTCTGCCTCACAATAAAGCGCATCGGAGGCTCCGACCGCCGCCTGGATGGCCCCGCCCGCATTGAGGATGGGGCACGTACACCACCTCATCGCGCTTGAGCCGCTGGGGCATGATGCGCCAAGCGAGTCACCGGTCAGTTCAGGGAGCCTCAATGGAACAAATCAATGCCTCCGACTTAAAAACCATCCTGCATTCCAAACGCGCCAACCTCTATTACTTGGAGCACTGCCGGGTGCTGGTCAATGGCGGGCGGGTGGAGTACGTCACGGAACGTGCTCAACAGCAGCTTTACTGGAACATCCCCATCGCCAACACCACCACGGTGCTGCTGGGCACGGGCACTTCCATCACCCAAGCGGCGGTGCGCGAGCTTGCCAAGGCCGGGGTGATGCTGGGGTTTTGCGGCGGAGGTGGCACACCGCTGTTTGCCGCCACTGAATTTGAAGTGGAGGTGGCCTGGTTCAGCCCGCAAAGCGAGTATCGCCCCACCGAGTACCTGCAACACTGGGTGCGGTTCTGGTTTGATGACGCACTGCGGCTGGAGGCCGCCAAGGCGTTTCAGCAAGCGCGGCTGGAGCGGCTGCGTCAGCACTGGGGCAGCAGCAAGGCGCTCAAAGAGCAAGGCTTTGCGCCTGACATGGCGGCCCTGGCAGCTTGCGTGCGTGACAGTGCCGCCGCCGTGGCCCAGGTGCCCAGCAACACGGCTTTGCTCACCGAAGAAGCCCGCTTGACCAAGCAGCTCTACCGACTGGCGGCTCAAGCCACGCGCCACGGTGAGTTCACCCGTGCCAAGCGCGGCGAGAGTGTGGATGCGGCCAACCAGTTTTTGGATCACGGTAATTACCTGGCCTACGGCTTGGGCGCCACCGCATGCTGGGTGTTGGGGCTGCCTCACGGCTTGGCCGTGCTGCACGGCAAAACCCGGCGGGGTGGCTTGGTGTTTGATGTGGCGGATTTGGTGAAGGATGCGCTGATCCTGCCGCAAGCCTTTGCGTCGGCGATGAAGGGGCATACCGAGCAGGAGTTCCGCCATGCTTGCATTGAAGCCTTTGCACGCACCGAGGCGCTGGATTTCATGATCGACACACTCAAAGCCGTTGCCACTTCGCTCGGTCTGAAGGCACTGGGCGCCCAGGCTTCCCAGTCGGAGAACCTCGCATGAACATCTTGCTGGTGTCGGAGTGCGACAAACGGGCGCTGGTGCAAACCCGGCGCATCCTCGATCAATTTGCCGAGCGCCGAGGCGAGCGCACCTGGCAAACGCCCATCACCCAAGAGGGGCTGGACACCCTGCGTCGCTTGCTGCGCGCCAGTGCGCGCAAAAACACCGCCGTGGCTTGCCACTGGATACGCGGCCAAGATCACACCGAACTGCTATGGGTGGTCGGCGATAAAACCCGCTTCAACGCGCAAGGCGCGGTGCCCACCCACACCACCCGGCGCGACGTGTTGCGGGCGGGTGATGAAAACGATTGGCACAGCGGCGAAGACATCCACTTGCTGGCCGCCCTGGCCGCTCTGCTGCACGATTTGGGCAAGGCCAGTGCGGCGTTCCAAAGTCGGCTTCAAGACAGTTTGGCGGGCCACGGTGCCCACAGTGGGCGCAACCGCTACCGGCATGAGTGGGTCTCGCTGCGCTTGTTTCAGGCGTTTGTGGGGCAAGACGAGGATGCCGCTTGGCTAGCGCGGCTGGCCGACCCCACACCCGCCGATGTGGCAAGTTGGGCAGACGCCAAAACCGGGCGTTTGCAGCGGGATGGTTTGGATGCCCCCGACGCCTGTGTGCCGCCTTTCCAGGCGCTGGCCCATGCGCCACTGGCGCAGGCGGTGGGTTGGTTGATCCTGACGCATCACCGCTTGCCGGTGCTGCCTGCGCACCAAGACAACGGCGAACAAGCCTGGCTCGGCTGCCCCAGCTCGCGTTTTGGTGCGGCCAGCTTGCAGGCGGGTTTGCGCCAGGTTCAGGCGGATTGGAACGAGATCGTCCGTGCCGGCGGTGCTTCGGAGATTCAACCTTATTGGCACTTCCCGCAGGGTTTACCGGTGGCGTTGCCGCACTGGCAGGCCCAAGCCAAGCGCTTGGCGCTGCGGCTGCAAGCCATGCTGGTGGCGCGACGGCAAGGTTCCCCCTCACCCCGGCCTTCTCCCCCAAAGGGAGAGGGAGAAATGCCTTCAAAGCCCCTCTCCCCTTGTGGGAGAGGGGTTGGGGAGAGGGGGAGCGCTTGGCTCGACGAACCTTATGTGATGCACCTGAGCCGCTTGGCGCTGATGCTGGCCGATCACCACTATTCCAGCCTCAACCGTGAAGACGGCCACAGAGCCCGGGGGCGGGTGGACGTACCAGAGGGCTGCACGCTGCTGGCCAACACCTACAAGGACAAGGTGCAGGGGCGCACATGGCCTAACCAGACGCTGGATGAACACCTCATCGGCGTGGCCCAGGGCAGCCGGCGTATCACCCATGCATTGCCCAGTTTGGCTGACAGCTTGCCGGGTTTGGTGAACCATAAACCGCTGCGCAAACGCAGCACCGAAGCACGCTTTGCCTGGCAAAACAAGGCAGCCGATGCTGCGGCCAGCCAGCATGCCCAAGCCGCCGAGCATGGCGCGTTCATCGTCAACATGGCCAGCACAGGCACGGGCAAAACCCTGGCCAACGCCCGCGTGATGAATGCCCTGGCCGACCCGGAGCGGGGCCTGCGCTGCGCCTTTGCGATGGGTTTGCGCACCCTCACGCTACAAACCGGGCGGGCGTTTCAAACCCTGTTGTCTTTGGGGGAAGAACAACTCGCCATCCGCGTGGGTGGCCATGCCAGCCGGGCCTTGTTTGAGCACTTTGAAACCCGTGCCGAGGCCACGGGTTCAGCCTCTAACCAAGCCTTGTTGCTGGAAGAGGAGGAAGAAGGCTCGGTGGAATTTGCTGGCGATGCGGGCTTGGATGAGCGCCACCCCGTGCTGGCACGCACGCTGCACGACCCTCTGGTGAAAAAACTGCTGGTGGCCCCGGTGCTGGTCTGCACGATTGACCACCTCACACCAGCGACCGAAAGCCAGCGCGGCGGGCGCCAGATCGCACCGATGTTGCGCCTCTTGAGCGGCGATCTGGTGCTGGATGAGCCCGACGACTTTGATTTGGCCGACTTGCCCGCACTCACCCGCTTGGTGCATTGGGCGGGGCTGCTGGGCAGCCGGGTGCTGTTGTCTTCGGCCACGTTGGCGCCTGCGCTGGTGCAGGGTTTGTTTTTAGCCTACCGCGCTGGGCGCATGGCTTACCAGCGCCATCGGGGTGCGCGGCCCAGCGGCGCGGTCACGCCACCCGAAATTGCCTGCCTGTGGCTGGACGAGTTCAACCAACAGGCCAGCGCGTGCGCTACGCCCGAGGCTTTTCAGCAGCAGCATGAAGGCTTTGCCGCGAAGCGCCATGCGCGTTTGGCGCAGGAGGCGGCCACGCCCCGTCGGCGTTGCGCTTTGGTGGACGTGAGGCCACTGGCAAGCGCCAAAACGGATGCCGAACGCGCCAGCGCCTTGGCTGTGTTGCTGCAAACCCAGGCGCTGGCCCTGCACGAACTGCACGCTCAGCCCGATCCACAGAAGCCTGAGCGGCGGGTGAGTTTTGGGCTGATCCGCATGGCCAACATCGAGCCGCTGGTGCAGGTGGCGCGGGCGCTGTTTGCGCTGGCGCCACCGCCGGGGGTGCAGATTCATTTGTGCGTGTATCACTCGCAGTTTCCGCTGCTGCTGCGCTCCAACATCGAGCGGCGGTTGGATGCGGCACTCAACCGCCGGGATCCCGAGGCGGTGTTTGCGCTGGCGGACATCCGAACGCGGTTGGAGGCGCACCCGCAGGCGGCGCAGCATCTGTTCATCGTACTGGGCTCCCCTGTGACGGAAGTGGGCCGCGATCACGATTACGACTGGGCCATCGTCGAGCCGTCTTCGATGCGCTCGCTGATTCAGCTCGTGGGGCGGGTCAAGCGCCACCGGGTGGAGGTGTGCGGCAAGGCGGCCAATGTGCGGGTGCTGGATAGCAATTGGCGGCATTTCTCAAAGCCCGGTGGGCCGGTGTTTTACCGGCCTGGGTTTGAAACCTCCACGGCGCAGCTCGCGCATTGTCAGTTACGGCACCTGTTGCGACCGGAAGAGTTTGGTGTGGTGGATGCGCGGCCGCGCATCGTGTGCCCCACGCCCTTGGAGCCCCACAAACAATGGGTGGATTTGGAGCACTGGCGCATGGCGCAGGCGATGCTGCCGCCTCAAACGCAAGTCAACTCCCCGGTGCCAGCGGCTGAAGCGGCGTGGTGGTGGTGGCATTTCCCCCCTGCCTCAGCCTTGATGACCGCCCTGCTACCGCAACACCAGCCCTTCCGTGATGACACCCAAAAGCGGGTCGATCTGTGCCTTCGCCCGACCGACGATGACCCCGAGCGCATCGAGTTGACCGAGGTGGTGGATCTCAAAAAAGGCAGCGGCAAGCGCTACGTGTCAGCCCAAAACCGCTGCAAGATGTGGACGGATGAAAGCATTTTTTCCGCCCTTGGCATCTGCGCTTGGGCCGAGCCGAGCTACGCCCAGGCGCTCGCCGAGTTGGCGCAAGCGATGGACATGCCCTTGCAGCGCTGCGCCGAGCGCTTTGGCACGGTGAGCTTGCCCGCCAGTGAACCGGGTTGGTGGTGGCATGCGGCGCTGGGGTTTGTGCGGCGTTGATCGGGCCTCCTCACTTATAAGTGCATGACACTTATAATTGATCTCATCTTTCTACCTTGGAGCACCGCCATGGCCCAGGTGACGATTTACCTTGAAGACAGCCTGTTGCAGGTCGCCCGCGAGGCCGCCACGCGGCAAAGCGTGTCGCTCAGCCAGTGGTTTTCGCAGTTCGCAGCGCAGGAGAAAAAGCGCCAGGCGCAGGATTGGGGCCTCTTTTTCAGCCAGTTGGATGCCATCAGCGCTCCACAAAACGATCCGTTCCCAAACCCCGATGCGTTGCGTCGCCACGAAGTGGCCGATCTGCCACGGGAAGCGTGGTAACTCACATGGCGTACTTGTTGGACACCAACGCGTTGATCTACCTGTTCAAGAACCAGGGCAACGTGCGCCAACGTGTGGCCTTGCGGCAAGACCATGAAATTTGCATGTGTACGCCTGTCCTGTGGGAGTTGAAGACAGGCGCACTCAAATCCAGCCAACCGGAAGCAGCGCTGCAAAAACTCACGTTTGTACAAAGTCGGTTCAAGCTGCTGACGTTTGACGAAGCCTGCGCCGATCAGGCCGCCCGTGTGCGCGCCTCGCTGGAGCTGCAAGGCACACCCATCGGCCCCATTGATACGCTCATCGCCGGCACCGCCCTGGCCCACGAACTGACACTGGTCACGCGCAACCTTCGGGAGTTCCAGCGGGTGCCTGGGCTGGCCGTGGAGGATTGGTACAGCTAACGCCCGGTGGCCTTGCCACATACCGAGCGCTTTGGCACGGTGAGCTTGCCCGCCAGTGAACCGGGTTGGTGGTGGCATGCGGCGCTGGGGTTTGTGCGGCACAAGTGAGCGGTCTAGGGCGTGTCGTCCCCTCACCCCGACCCTCTCCCCTTGGGGGAGAGGGGTTGGGGTGAGGGGAATGCGTCGCCAAACACACCGACAGTTGAAGCTTGACGCCCTGACCAACACCACAGCCGAAGCTGCTCGCCGCTGCGGTGTGACGCAACCGCGCATGAATGACTTGCTGCGCGATCGCATCAACCGCTTCTCGCTGGATGCGCTTGTGAACATGGCTGCGGCTTGTGGGCAACGGGTGCGGGTGGAGCTAGCGCCTGCGTGAAGCGCTCTGCTCGCACTCTCAAGGGTCACGACATTGATCCCCACAGAAGTGAAAAAGCCGGCGCGAGGCCGGCTTTTTGCTGCCTATCCGGCAGTGAAGGTGTCGAACCACACGAAGCGTGCAATTTTCTGAGCTGCTTGCCAGCAGTTCAGGGATGAGCTTACACTGCTCTCACTGGTAAGCAATTTGGTAGCTAAACACGCTAAGCGTGCAATGGTTAAAAAATTGTCTGCCGAAGAAAAAGGACATCGGTGATGCTGCAACACCACCGATGCCAGAGCAGCAACGCCAAGGCTCAGACGCCAGGCACCCACCCACAGGGGCTGATGCGGGATACGGAGGATGCGTATGTGGACTGACTTTCACATGCTCAGAAGAGATTCCTGACACCTGAAGCTGTTTCACAGCACACACCCCCGAGCATTGCCTCGGGGCATTCTAAAAGCGGCCATCGCGTCGCAAAAAGGACTTTTCATGCCGAACCTTTCAGGGAGGTCGGCGGCGATTCGATCCGTCATCACGGCGTTCTTGCTGGAACGCCGCGATGGCAAGCTCGACAAGCTGCCCGCCGATGACCCCAAACGCGCCGAGCTGCTGGCGCAATTTCAGCCGGCGGTTTGGCTGGAAGACGCCGCCCGGCGAGTGAGCCAGATCCAGGCCGTCACCCATTCGCTCAAACCCATTCACCCCGATGCCAAGGGCAGCAACCTTTATTGCCCGCCGCCTCGCTTGGCCGCGCAAACCGTGGTCGGCAGCCATTGTCTCGGTGAATCCTTCGCCACGGATGTGGTCGGCAACGCCGCTGCCCTGGATGTTTATAAATTCCTCAAGCTGGAGTTTGAGGGCCAAAGCTTGTTGGCCCGGCTGCTGGCCGGTGATGAGGATGCGCTCGCCGCCCTGAGCGACGATCCCACCCAGGCGCACCACTGGGCGCAAGCTTTCACCGGCTTGGTGGCGCCGCGTGGCCGCGTCGCCAGCCACACTTTGGCCAAGCAGCTTTACTGGCTGGCCGGTGAAGCCCCGCTGCGCGATGCGGATTTCCACCTGCTGGCCCCGCTTTACCCCAGCTCGCTGGTGCAACGGATGTATGAGCAGTTGCAGGAGGATCGCTTCAGCGAAGCCGCCAAGGAAGCGCGCCAAGCCAAAAAAGCCGGCGAGTTTCACGAACGCCCAACGCACGATTACCCCCATTTGGCGGTGCAAAAGCTGGGTGGCACCAAGCCGCAGAACATCAGCCAACTCAACAGCGAGCGGCTGGGGCAGAACTTCTTGCTGGCCTCGCAGCCACCACAGTGGCACAGCCGGGATGTCCTGCCGCTGCTGGACACCGACAGCTTGTTCAAGCGCTTTGGCCGCCGACCCGAGGTGCGCCAAACGGTGAAGGCCCTGCACACGTTTTTGGCCGCCAACCCGCCGAAGAACGTGGGCACCCGCGACACCCGCGATGACTTGGCCGATGGGCTGATCGACGAGTTCTTGCTCTTTGGCGCCGCGCTGCGCGAGCTGCCACCCGGCTGGAGCCAAGCGCCGGAATGCAAACTGCCCGATGAGCAAAAAGTGTGGGTGGACAGCGGCGCTTTCTCCCCTGAAAACCTGCCACCGAACTGGGCCGACGAGCTGGCCGCTCGCTACGCCTTGTGGCTCAACGCCGCGCTGAGCACCACCGATGCCATGACGATGGGCGACCCCGAGCACGCCCACTGGCGCAACGATCTGCGCGACGCCCTGGCCGCCTACGACTGGGAGCTGCGCCATGCTGCATGACATGCCTGAAATCAACGGCTTGCTGGTGCTGCCGTGCTTGCGGGTGCAAAACGCCAACGCCATTTCCAGCCCGCTGACCTGGGGTTTCCCATCCATCACGGCGTTCACGGGCTTCATGCACGCGCTGGAGCGCAAGCTGGGCGCTGACAGCCCGCTCAACTTCAACGCGATTGGGGTGATCTGCCATGCGTTTGAGCCGCAAACCACCGAGGGCGGTTTCACCCGCGCCTTTCGGCTGACGCGCAACCCGGTGAACGCCGATGGCAGCTCAGCCGCACTGGTGGAAGAAGGCCGCGCCCATCTGGACATCACCTTGGTGCTGGGGTTTTCAAGTGACACCCTGGCCGCCGCCGATGAAACCACCCGCCAGCAAACCGCCCAGCGTGTGGCCGATGCCGTGGCCGGCATGCGCCTGGCCGGTGGCAGCGTGATGCCCGCGCTGCCCTTGGCCGGTGGCAGCTCACGCCAGCGCCGGCCCGAGATGCTGCCCTGGCCGCTGCACTACCAAGCCGAAAAGGCCGATCAAGCCTGGCGCCGCCTGCGCCAGCGCTGGTTGCCCGGTTTTGCCTTGGTGGCACGGGATGACTTGTTGACCGCTCACTTGGCCGAGCTGCAAACCCAAAACCCCAGCGCCACGGTGCTGGACGCATGGCTGGATGCCTCGCGCCTCAACCATCGGGCGGTGCGGGTGAACGCACCCGATACACCTGAACGGGTGGAATGGCAGCGCGATGCGCGGCCCGGCTGGATCGTGCCGATTCCGGTGGGTTACGCGGCGCTGTCTGAGCTGCACGCGCCGGGCTCGGTGGCAGGGGCGCGAGATCGGGAAACGCCGTTCCGGTTTGTGGAGAGCGTTTACAGCTTGGGCCAGTGGATCGGCCCGCATCGGCTGGGCAGCGCGCAAGACCTGCTCTGGTGGAGTGACTTTGACGCCGACGCCGGCCTCTACCGCTGCCGCAACGCTTACCGGCCGCCCGCATCTGCGCCAATCCCCTCACCGTCTTCGGCTGAAGACCCCCTGCAAGACCCCGATTCCCCGTTCGCTTACGTCTAAACCCTCAGGAGAGACCTTCATGGCTACCAAAAAAGACACCTCCGCTGCGCTGGCCACCGCTTCGGTGTTGGCGTTTGAGCGCAAGCTCGATCCGTCTGACGCGCTGTTTCATGCCGGCATCTGGGCCGAACGCGATCAACCCAAGGCTTGGGTGCCGGTGGGGGTGAACGCCAAATCGGTGCGCGGCACGATTTCCAACCGGCTCAAAACCAAAGACCAAGACCCGATCAAGCTGGATGCCGCGATTCAAAACCCCAACCTGCAAACCGTCGATGTGGCCGCCCTGCCCGCTGAAGCGGACACGCTGCGGGTGAGTTTCACGCTGCGGGTGTTGGGCGGCGCGGGCACGCCTTCAGCCTGCAACAGTGCGGACTACCAAGCCAAGCTGCTGCAAACCGTGGCCGGCTATGTGAGCGCCAACGGCTTTACCGAGCTGGCCAGCCGCTACGCGCACAACCTCGCCAACGGGCGGTTCTTGTGGCGCAACCGGGTAGGCGCGGAAGCCGTGGAAGTGCGCGTGGCTCATCTGCAAGACGGCCAGGCTGCCAAAACCTGGGTGTTTGATGCGCTGGCACTCTCGCTGCGCGAGTTCAACAGCCCGGCGGTGGCGGAGTTGGCCGCGCTGCTGGCTGAAGGTCTGGGCGGCAACCGCCATGTGCTGCTGCAAGTGACGGCCTTTGTGCGCCAAGGCTTTGGGCAAGAGGTGTTCCCTTCGCAAGAGCTGATCTTGGATCGGGGACGCGGGGACAAGAGCAAGACGCTTTACACCGTGAACAAGGTGGCCGGCCTGCACTCTCAAAAAGTGGGCAACGCGCTGCGCACGATTGACACCTGGTATCCCGAAGCCGACACCCTGAACCTGGGGCCGATTGCGGTGGAGCCCTATGGCTCGGTGACGACGCTGGGCCGCGCCTGCCGCCCACCCGCAACCAAGCGGGATTTTTACAACCTGCTGGACAACTGGCTGCTCAAAGACCAAGTGCCCGCGCTGGAACAGCAGCACTTTGTGATGGCCACGCTCATCCGAGGTGGTGTGTTTGGCGACGCAGGCAAGGACTGAGGCCATGTGTACGTACTACCTGGATTTGGTGCTGGAGCCTGACCCGGAGTTTGGCGCGCCGATGTTGATGGCGGCGCTCTACGCCAAGCTGCACCGGGCACTGGTGGCGGTGGAGTCCACCACGCCGCTGGGCGCAGTGGGGGTGAGTTTTCCGCTGCATGACGATGCCCGGCCCACGCTAGGCACCTGCATGCGCTTGCACGGCAGTGAAGCGGCGCTGGCCGCGCTGATGAGCACGCCTTGGCTGCGCGGTGTGCGGGATCATCTGGCGCAAGCACAACCGACACCGCAACCCGTGCCGCTGGAGAAATTGCAGGGCTACCGGGTGGTGAGCCGGGTGCAGGTTCACAGCAGCCCGGAGCGTCAACGCCGTCGGCTGATGCGCCGTCAGGGCGTGGATGAGCGGGAGGCGGTGCAGCGCATTCCCAACGATGTGGTGCAGCGCTGCGATCTGCCCTTTGTGTCACTGGCCAGCGCGAGCACGGGGCAGGTATTCAAGCTGTTCGTCCGGCATGGCACGCTACAAGCGCAGGCGGTGGAGGGTCGGTTCAATGCCTATGGACTGAGCCAGCAGGGTGCTACCGTGCCTTGGTTCTAACGCCAGACCCTTTTTTTGCGGAGGTGCGTAGCTGCCTTGTAAATCAAGCACTTACGCATGCCTGTGAAAAAAGGGTTGTACAGAGCGAACCAGGAAAAGTTCTTTAACAATCAATGCGTTAAGATGGAAGGCGTCTGATTCACTGCCGGGTAGGCAGCTTAGAAAAGCACAGCGGTCGGTTCGGGCGATGGTGTGGGATTCACTGCCGGGTAGGCAGCTTAGAAAAACACCAACACCAACGCCGACACCAACACCGAATTCACTGCCGGGTAGGCAGCTTAGAAATCGCGGATCGAGGACGGCGAGGACATTTGACAATTCACTGCCGGGTAGGCAGCTTAGAAAATCAAGGCTGAAATCCTGAACGAGGGCCGCGCATTCACTGCCGGGTAGGCAGCTTAGAAACGTTGGCCAGGCCAGCGTGTGCCGCAGCGTCCATTCACTGCCGGGTAGGCAGCTTAGAAAAAGAAAGTTAGCAAGTTTGCGCTCTGGACTGCATTCACTGCCGGGTAGGCAGCTTAGAAATTGAGCAGTCTGACACCTGGGCACTCGCCGACATTCACTGCCGGGTAGGCAGCTTAGAAACAACTGAGCCCAGAGCTATTGCCGGGCCGGGAATTCACTGCCGGGTAGGCAGCTTAGAAAGCCCCGCAGACGCCACCAGCGCCAGCGCTGGCATTCACTGCCGGGTAGGCAGCTTAGAAATTGAGGGTATCCCGTTCCTTGCGGCGCTTGTTATTCACTGCCGGGTAGGCAGCTTAGAAATTGGAGCCGAGCCGTGTCGGCCTTGGTGCCGCATTCACTGCCGGGTAGGCAGCTTAGAAAATGACCCGCTTGACCCGCAATCGCGCCAAAGCATTCACTGCCGGGTAGGCAGCTTAGAAATTGGCGCAAGGCAGCCAAGCTGGCCGGCGTCAATTCACTGCCGGGTAGGCAGCTTAGAAATTCGGCGGAATGCCATCTGGCATCCTGCTGTTATTCACTGCCGGGTAGGCAGCTTAGAAAATCAAAAGAATCAGCGGTGGGCTTGCCCGTTTATTCACTGCCGGGTAGGCAGCTTAGAAAGAAAGAAAATCGTTGACGTAGAGCGGAACCCAATTCACTGCCGGGTAGGCAGCTTAGAAAAACGCGCCACCACGGCGCCCACGATCACCGAGATTCACTGCCGGGTAGGCAGCTTAGAAATCTCCAGGGTGTGGCCGGGTGCGTCACACCAAATTCACTGCCGGGTAGGCAGCTTAGAAAAGCACAGGCGTCGCTACTGAGGCTCATGGCCGATTCACTGCCGGGTAGGCAGCTTAGAAAAGGCTGGCTTCCAGATCCGTGACGTGCTTGTTATTCACTGCCGGGTAGGCAGCTTAGAAAATCCGCGAATTCATCAAGAACTACTGATCCACATTCACTGCCGGGTAGGCAGCTTAGAAAACTCAGTCACGTCCACTCAGTCACGTCCACTCATTCACTGCCGGGTAGGCAGCTTAGAAACCGAAGCGATGGCGTGCCAAGAGATGGGGGAGGATTCACTGCCGGGTAGGCAGCTTAGAAATGATTGAAGCCCGCCACTGCTGGTATCGCTACATTCACTGCCGGGTAGGCAGCTTAGAAATTGCGCACGGCACAGCCGGATTGCGCGCGCTGATTCACTGCCGGGTAGGCAGCTTAGAAAGTACTCATTTGGTGGTGGTGTTGGTTGGCAAAATTCACTGCCGGGTAGGCAGCTTAGAAAAAGTACACGCTCACCGAAGAGCAAAAGCAAACATTCACTGCCGGGTAGGCAGCTTAGAAATTGCCGAGCATGACGGCAAATTTCAACGTGCTATTCACTGCCGGGTAGGCAGCTTAGAAATGGTGTTGTATGGCCCGCTCGGCACCGGGAAAATTCACTGCCGGGTAGGCAGCTTAGAAAACTGGCCGCGTCGGATTCAACGGTGCCTGCCAATTCACTGCCGGGTAGGCAGCTTAGAAAGCTGAGCATCAGCCAGTGCGTGGCGCAGCCGCATTCACTGCCGGGTAGGCAGCTTAGAAACGAATTCGTTGGCTTGCCAAGAGATGGGGGAGATTCACTGCCGGGTAGGCAGCTTAGAAAAGTCGCTCCGCCAAAAAATCGCGCAGGGCTGCATTCACTGCCGGGTAGGCAGCTTAGAAATGGCTCCGAGTGTGGCCCGTCGTGTGGCCGGGATTCACTGCCGGGTAGGCAGCTTAGAAATTGGGGTACACGCCGGCGCCCAGGCCGTACAAATTCACTGCCGGGTAGGCAGCTTAGAAAGTGTGGCCGGGTCTGGGCTGAGGCTCACAGAGATTCACTGCCGGGTAGGCAGCTTAGAAAGGTCAGTGCGCCCCTGACGTGGGCGAGCGCATATTCACTGCCGGGTAGGCAGCTTAGAAATGAATTCACGACTTTTTTGCTTGGCTATTGCAATTCACTGCCGGGTAGGCAGCTTAGAAATGCCCGGGCATCTTGGAAGTCGCCGGCTCTTGATTCACTGCCGGGTAGGCAGCTTAGAAAACACCAGCCCGCACGAACCAGAGTTGATGCTGATTCACTGCCGGGTAGGCAGCTTAGAAACGGGGCTGAAAGCGCGTTTTTCGGTGCAAGAGATTCACTGCCGGGTAGGCAGCTTAGAAAACTCATGTCCACTCATGTCCACTCATGTCCGATATTCACTGCCGGGTAGGCAGCTTAGAAATCTAGCGTCCGGCGTTGTGCTGTTGTTGCTGCATTCACTGCCGGGTAGGCAGCTTAGAAACCGCAGCACCTCGCGAGACAGTTCGGGGGGCTCAATTCACTGCCGGGTAGGCAGCTTAGAAAGCGGGCAGCTTCGGCCTCGTCGGGACCGGCGGATTCACTGCCGGGTAGGCAGCTTAGAAAAAATATTTGGGGACGGCGTTTAGAGTTGCTGGATTCACTGCCGGGTAGGCAGCTTAGAAAAAAATGGTCGGGCAGGTGCTCCAGCCGTGTGAATTCACTGCCGGGTAGGCAGCTTAGAAAGGGTTGGTTTGCGTTGAGGAATTCAGCCGGGATATTCACTGCCGGGTAGGCAGCTTAGAAACTGCGATGGCTCTTGGCTCAGTCGGACGAGCTATTCACTGCCGGGTAGGCAGCTTAGAAAAGCACCAGCGCAATGATGCCGGCCATCCCGACATTCACTGCCGGGTAGGCAGCTTAGAAATCGCCGGGCAGCGCGATGTCAGCAGCGAGCGGATTCACTGCCGGGTAGGCAGCTTAGAAAAGAGCTCGCCCGACCGAGCCCCGGGTCATTGCATTCACTGCCGGGTAGGCAGCTTAGAAAATTAGCCATTTCGACAATAACAGGGAATGCGCATTCACTGCCGGGTAGGCAGCTTAGAAACGATCGGGCATGAGTGGACATGAGTGGACATGATTCACTGCCGGGTAGGCAGCTTAGAAAAAGCCCGCCGCCGCAGCATGCAACCCCAGGCGATTCACTGCCGGGTAGGCAGCTTAGAAAAAACGCACTCAGAGGGCGGGCTTCCCCTGGTTATTCACTGCCGGGTAGGCAGCTTAGAAAAGAAACACCACCAGACGACGACTGCGCTAATGATTCACTGCCGGGTAGGCAGCTTAGAAAGTTAACGTGCAGCGTTCGATTCACGGTTTCTGATTCACTGCCGGGTAGGCAGCTTAGAAATCGGGCATCCCGTGGGGAGCGGGGGGGGGTTGATTCACTGCCGGGTAGGCAGCTTAGAAAACATTGGCACGTCTTGGCCTGGCTCACGCCGGATTCACTGCCGGGTAGGCAGCTTAGAAAGAGTGGACACGCCCGAGTGGACGTGACGCGGCATTCACTGCCGGGTAGGCAGCTTAGAAACTTTTCAGCCACGGCCGCGAGGAATCGGTACAATTCACTGCCGGGTAGGCAGCTTAGAAAATCAGATCGCGCACCACCACGGTATCGCCCGCATTCACTGCCGGGTAGGCAGCTTAGAAAAAAATAGAGCCCTGGCAGCGCTTTTTGCTTTGATTCACTGCCGGGTAGGCAGCTTAGAAAAAGTCGGCGGCAGAGGCTCACACGCGGCAAATATTCACTGCCGGGTAGGCAGCTTAGAAATGGGCATCATCGGCACGTTGGCCAGCCGTACCATTCACTGCCGGGTAGGCAGCTTAGAAAGTAACGCGGCTGCAAAAAGAAAACCAACCATCATTCACTGCCGGGTAGGCAGCTTAGAAACGATGGAACGGGGCATCTTGGGATATTGTGCTATTCACTGCCGGGTAGGCAGCTTAGAAAATGTCCGCTTCAGGTGACGTCAAAGATGTGCAATTCACTGCCGGGTAGGCAGCTTAGAAAATCGAGGTGATGAAGAGCCATGGGCTGGAGCCATTCACTGCCGGGTAGGCAGCTTAGAAAACGCACCAGGGCGGATCACACGAGCCAAAAAAATTCACTGCCGGGTAGGCAGCTTAGAAACGACAAACTCGCGCAGCTTGGCCGGTGTGGCCATTCACTGCCGGGTAGGCAGCTTAGAAATGGGGGAATCGCACGTGTTCCGCACGTCGATTATTCACTGCCGGGTAGGCAGCTTAGAAACAAGAAGAAACATTGAAAAGCGATGCGGAGCATATTCACTGCCGGGTAGGCAGCTTAGAAATGTTGCAAGGAGATCATGCTGCACCCCCTTTGATTCACTGCCGGGTAGGCAGCTTAGAAAACCTTGTTGCCACAACCGCCGACGCCGTTGCCATTCACTGCCGGGTAGGCAGCTTAGAAAGCTTTAAAGATTGGCTATGTTGTTGTTTTTGTATTCACTGCCGGGTAGGCAGCTTAGAAATCAGTTGAGGTTGCAATCGGTGCTGGGGAGAGCATTCACTGCCGGGTAGGCAGCTTAGAAAAGGATGACGCAGGCCGGGCGTGACAGGGGTCTATTCACTGCCGGGTAGGCAGCTTAGAAAGGTGAAAGTCACCGAAGGCAATCCCGGACTCCATTCACTGCCGGGTAGGCAGCTTAGAAAACATAAGAAGCGCAACAAAAACAACAACATAGATTCACTGCCGGGTAGGCAGCTTAGAAAGCGAGACGCAGGCGTTGGAGGCGCGGCTGAGGATTCACTGCCGGGTAGGCAGCTTAGAAATTTTGGCGAGCATCATCAATCAGCCGTTGGGCATTCACTGCCGGGTAGGCAGCTTAGAAACGGCTGCGGGGAATGTTGGAGCGGTACGAGATATTCACTGCCGGGTAGGCAGCTTAGAAATGCTGCTGCTGTTGTCTCGCTGCTCGCCGTGCATTCACTGCCGGGTAGGCAGCTTAGAAACGAGTGGACGTGATTGCCCGAGTGGACATGAAATTCACTGCCGGGTAGGCAGCTTAGAAAGTCCGCTCCACATGCTGCCCCCCTACCCCCCCAATTCACTGCCGGGTAGGCAGCTTAGAAAAGTCCAGCGGTGCCAGCGGGCAGGTGGCCCGGATTCACTGCCGGGTAGGCAGCTTAGAAATCAAAAGAGGGCGACGCCGTTTGAATCTACAAATTCACTGCCGGGTAGGCAGCTTAGAAAGAGCTGACCAGCCGATCCACTGCTGACATTACATTCACTGCCGGGTAGGCAGCTTAGAAAATCAGCGCCGCCAGGCCCATGCGGCAGGCATCATTCACTGCCGGGTAGGCAGCTTAGAAAATGACCACAGGCACCAGTTCCGGGCGGGTTTGCATTCACTGCCGGGTAGGCAGCTTAGAAATTGGTGATGCCGAAAATGGCCGCAGCAATGGCATTCACTGCCGGGTAGGCAGCTTAGAAAAATCCCCGTACAAACGGGGCATCGTTGCATTAATTCACTGCCGGGTAGGCAGCTTAGAAAATATACACCGACCGGTTCAACGTCAAACGTTAATTCACTGCCGGGTAGGCAGCTTAGAAAACGATCGATTTGGCGTCGTCCTTGGCCAGCTCATTCACTGCCGGGTAGGCAGCTTAGAAAAGGATGGGGGATGGTTCCGCGGTGACAAAAGCATTCACTGCCGGGTAGGCAGCTTAGAAAGTCAGCACGGGCTGGCGCGGCTTGGGGTCAGCATTCACTGCCGGGTAGGCAGCTTAGAAACAGCGCTTCGCGCACTGCTTGCAAGCTCGGGCATTCACTGCCGGGTAGGCAGCTTAGAAAACAGAAGGCAACGCCCGGCAAGCCCTGAAGCAATTCACTGCCGGGTAGGCAGCTTAGAAATTGGCGACGCGATCCAACAGGTATGGCTGCACATTCACTGCCGGGTAGGCAGCTTAGAAAAGCGAGCCGGGCGTGTTTGTCGTCGGCACCGATATTCACTGCCGGGTAGGCAGCTTAGAAAAGGCAAACGCGACGCGGTATTCGACGCGCCAGATTCACTGCCGGGTAGGCAGCTTAGAAAACTCGCCAGGGCACCGTGATGCCCTGGGCGGCATTCACTGCCGGGTAGGCAGCTTAGAAAGTACTCGCGTGCGATCTGTGGCACCTTCATGCATTCACTGCCGGGTAGGCAGCTTAGAAAAGCATTGCGTGAGCATCACTGAGCCGAGACTGCATTCACTGCCGGGTAGGCAGCTTAGAAAACTCATAACCGCATTGCAAAGGATACGGTCATATTCACTGCCGGGTAGGCAGCTTAGAAATGATCATTTCGCGCACCGCGTTGCGAGCGACGATTCACTGCCGGGTAGGCAGCTTAGAAAATCGCGGCGAGGTGGTGCGGCGGGTACTTCATATTCACTGCCGGGTAGGCAGCTTAGAAAAGGGTGGCAAAACTCCGAAGGCGCCAAGCTGGATTCACTGCCGGGTAGGCAGCTTAGAAAGCCAAAACGCTTGCGCACCTCGGCGGCCAGCTATTCACTGCCGGGTAGGCAGCTTAGAAAACAGATCGCACGCGAGTACGGTGTCTGCCGCAATTCACTGCCGGGTAGGCAGCTTAGAAATTGAAGCTGGCGGCGCGGCTCTTTGCTCCCGGATTCACTGCCGGGTAGGCAGCTTAGAAAGCTGGCCAGCGCTCGCAGTTGCATCCTGCCCGATTCACTGCCGGGTAGGCAGCTTAGAAACCAAAGTGGACGGATCATTACATTCACTGCCGGGTAGGCAGCTTAGAAAAAACAGCGGCAGAGCAGCACTCAACCGAGTAGATTCACTGCCGGGTAGGCAGCTTAGAAAAATGCGGCGGAACCGGTGGCGGCGCCGGAAGTATTCACTGCCGGGTAGGCAGCTTAGAAAAGCCGGGTGCGCAGCATGAGGCGCACGATCAGATTCACTGCCGGGTAGGCAGCTTAGAAATGAAGGGGCAGGAATACACCATCGCTGGCCGCATTCACTGCCGGGTAGGCAGCTTAGAAAACCAGACGACGACTGCGCTAATGCATATTCCGATTCACTGCCGGGTAGGCAGCTTAGAAAGTTTAATCTGGGTTTGCCGTCCGGCTGTCCGTATTCACTGCCGGGTAGGCAGCTTAGAAACGAGCGCGTGATAACTCGTGTGCCGAGTTGTGATTCACTGCCGGGTAGGCAGCTTAGAAACGTGCAAGTCCAGCAGGGCGCCTTGGCGCAACATTCACTGCCGGGTAGGCAGCTTAGAAAAGAATCCATCCCGGCAAGCGAGCCAGTCAGCAATTCACTGCCGGGTAGGCAGCTTAGAAAAGCGTCGGGGCCAGCCCCATCAGATCAATCCAATTCACTGCCGGGTAGGCAGCTTAGAAAAGTAGCCGCGAGATTTGCAGCCCGTTCAGGTTATTCACTGCCGGGTAGGCAGCTTAGAAACACTCGTTCAGAAGGCCCTTCATTTCGTCCCACATTAACTGCCGGGTAGGCAGCTTAGAAAATGTTCGCCAAACTGAAGCTCTGCGCCATTGCATTCACTGCCGGGTAGGCAGCTCAGAAACACCAGCACATGAAGCGCAGCGCATCCCCTTGAGGGTGAGGGGAATGCAACACATGGGACGAAATGGGGCGCGGCGTTTTCCATCACACCCGCCAGCTCAACGAGCGCGGCTTGATGGTGCAAGCAGCGCTTACCGCGTCCCCATCACCTCACCCATGCGCACAGGGGCGGTGGGCTCCCAACGTGTCGTGAAACGCAAGCCGCTGCCCTGAGGGAACAGCATCACCACGGTCGAACCCAGTAAAAAGCGGCCCATTTCGGCGCCTTGGGCCAGGGTGATGGCCTGATCGCCTGCATAGTCCCAGCTCCGAGGCTCGGCGCTGCGCGGCGGATTGACCACACCATGCCACACCGTGGCCATGCTCCCCACAATCGTGGCACCCACCAACACCATCACAAACGGCCCACTGTCGCCCTCAAACACGCACACCACGCGCTCGTTGCGGGCGAACAGCCCCGGCACCCCTCGCGCCGTGGTGGGGTTGACGGAGAACAGCGCCCCCGGCACGTACACCATGCGCTTCAACCGACCCGCACAGGGCATGTGAATGCGGTGGTAATCACGCGGGCTCAGGTAAATGGTGGCGAACTGGCCGTCTTGGAACGCCGCCGCCAATGCCGCATCCCCGCCCAGCAAGGCCGTGGCGCTGTAGCGATGACCCTTGGCTTGGAACACCTGATCGCCGCTGATGCGACCAAACTGGCTCACCGCGCCATCCACCGGGCACACCCACGGCGCCGACGCCAGTGGACGCGCCCCCGGACGCAGCGCCCGTGTAAAAAAGTCGTTGAACGTGGCGTAGGCCGCAGGGTTGGGTTCGGCCGCTTCCGCCATGTTCACGCCATAACGCGCAATGAACCAGCGGATCACCTGCGTGGTGCGCTCACCATGGGGCGTGCGGGCCAACGCACCGGCCCGTTCGGTCAACAGGCGTTTGGGGAAAAGGTATTGGGGCAGAACAGCAAGTCGGTCACGCACGATGTCTGGCAAGCGAGGGATAAAGCAGGCCGGCAGTGTAGGACGCGGCCATGATGAAATGGCAACCATGCGGCGCTTTCTTCGTGGATCACTGTGGGTTGTGGGCGGTTTGGTGCTGGGGGTGGCCCTGGCACTGTGGGTCAACGTGCGCATGCGGCTGCCACAGCGTGAAGGCACCCTGTCGTTGCCTGGCTTGCAAGCCGAGGTCAGCGTGCGTTATGACCGCTGGGGCGTGCCCCATGTGCGCGCCGCCAACGAAGCCGATTTGTATCGCGCCTTGGGTTACGTTCATGCGCAGGATCGCTGGTTTCAAATGGAAATGCTGCGCCGCTTGGCACGCGGTGAGCTGGCCGAGGTGCTGGGCCCGAAACTGCTGCCAACGGATCGTTTGTTCCGCACCCTCACCGTGCGACAGTGGGCAGACACCCAAGCCCAGCGCCTGAACCCCACCGATCCATCGACCCTGGCGCTGCAAGCGTACCTGGACGGGGTGAATCACTTCGTCACCACCGGGCCGCTGCCCTTGGAGTTCCAACTGCTGGGCCTGCCGCGCCGCCCGTTCGCTGCGGCGGACACGCTGAGTGTGGCCGGCTATCTGGCTTACAGCTTCGCCAATGCGCTGCGCACCGAACCCGTGTTCACGCAGATTCGGGATCAGCTCGGGCCGGCGTACCTGTCCGTAATCGAACCGCTGGCCGCACCGCCCGCCCGCATGGCACCGAACGTGCCGCTGCCAGCCTTGACGGAGCTGGCCCAGCTCGGCTTGGATGCCGCCGATGCCGCTGGCTTGCCGTTGCTCGAAGGCAGCAACGCTTGGGCGATCAGCGGGGCCCGCAGCCGCAGTGGCCGACCGATGTTGGCAGGCGATCCGCACATTGGGTTTGCCGTGCCTTCGGTGTGGTACGAGGCGGGATTGGAAGCCCCGGGGTTCACGCTGCACGGCCACTTTGCCGCATTGATTCCCATGGCATTGCTGGGGCACAACGCGCAGTTTGGTTGGTCGCTCACCATGTTCCAAAACGATGACATGGATTTGATCGCCGAACAAACCTCCCCCGACCACCCGGGCCAAGTGCGTCACCACGGCGCGTGGGTGGCGTGGCGCGAGCGGCAAGAAAACATCGCCGTCAAAGGCCAAGAATCGGTGGCGTTGACGCTGCGGCATGGCCCCCACGGCCCCATCGTCAATGACGCTCTACCGGCCCACGCTCTGCCCGCTTCGACCCCCATCGCCTTGTGGTGGACGCTGTTGGAGAGTGACAACCCCTTGCTGCGCGCTTTCTACCAACTCAACCGCGCAGACACGCTGGACAAGGCCCGTCAGGCCGCCAGCCAGATCCACGCTCCAGGCTTGAACATCGTGTGGGCGAATGCGGGGGGAGATATCGCGTACTGGTCGGCGGCGCGGTTGCCGATTCGTCCGGCGGGCGTGAACCCCCACTTTGTCCTTGATGGCAGCCGTCCGGAAGCGGACAAACTCGGCTGGCTGCCCTTCAGCGCCAATCCTCAGCAGGAAAACCCATCCGGTGGCCTGATCGTCTCCGCCAACCAAGCACCGATGGCACCGGTGCCCGGGTATTACGCCCCGCCCGATCGGGCCCGCTGGCTCACCCAAGCGCTGGCCGACCCGGATGTGCGCTGGGACAGTGCTGGCCTGCAACGCCTGCAACTGGCCCACACTTGGGACACGGCGTCCGACATCGCCGCCGCCCTGCGCACCGCGTTGGGCGACCCTGACGCCTTGCCGGCGGGTGAACAGCGGCTGCTGGCCCTGCTGGCGCGATGGGATGGCCGCCATGGGGTCAACGACGTGGCCCCGACCCTGCACCATCAATGGTTGTACGAGGTGCTGCGGGCGGCCATGTCCGATGAGCTGGGGCCGGCAGGTTTCGATTTGCTGCTGCGCACGCGCAACATCGAGTCCATCGCCTTGCGGCTGGTGCTCGACCCGGCCTCACCTTGGTGGGATCGGCGTGACACGCCCCAGGTGCAGGAGACCCGCAGCGCCATCGTCCAATACGCTTGGCGAGCGGCTGGGGCTCACTTGCGCCGCACGTTCGGCGATGACCCGGCCACCTGGCGCTGGGGCCGGGCCCACACCTTGACCCACGTTCATCCCCTGGGACGACAGGCGCCGTTGGATCGGGTGTTCAACGTGGGGCCCTTGGAAGTGGCCGGGGGGCGTGAGGTGCCCCATCAACACAGCTTTCAGATCGGTTCGGCGCCGTGGCGGGTCACCAGTGGCCCGTCCACGCGCCGGGTGATCGATTGGGGCGACCTGACGCAGACGCTGGGTAGCACGCCGGTGGGGCAAAGCGGCGCCTGGGGCGACACCCATTACGCCGATCAAGCCGCCGCCTTCGCCCAAGGCCGGGGCCGTTCCATGGGCACAGGCCCTTGGCCGGCCACAACGCCACCTGTTCACGAACTGCGATTGCAGCCATGAGAACCCCGACCCTGCCGGAGCGGCGCCTGAGCCTGCTGGCCTTGTGGGGAGCGGGGCTGCTGTGCGCGTTGTGTCTCGGGGTGGGTGCTGGTTTTGTGCTGTTGGAAAAAGAGCGCATCCGCCAAGGGGCCACCGACGAAGTGGTGCTCCACGCCAAAGCGCTGGAGGAGCAAACCTCGCGCACCATGACCATGGCCGACACAGTGCTGCGCGTGATCGCCGACATCATGAACGAGACCGGGGGAGAAGAATCTGCACGCCTGTCTTCGCTGCTGCATGACAGCTCCCGGCGCCAACCTTTGTTGCGCAGCGTCTCGGTGCTGGATCTGGACGGGCGGGTGTTGGGCAGCTCGCAGCCGGACAACATCGGCGCCCAAGTGGACATGGGGTTGTTTGAGCACAGCGAACGGCCACGCACCGAGACCCGCCCTGGCCGTCTCCTGGCGGGGCGCGATGTGCGTGACTTGCGCGCTCTGCGCCCGGGTCAGCCAGAAGCGGCTTATGTGCTGCCCATGCTGCGATGGGTGCAAGGCGTCCGAGGGCAGCCCCTGCTGATGCTGGCATTGATCAACATCGACTATCTGGCCAACGAACAAGAGCGCATGCTCAGCGGGGGACGTTCGCGTGCGGCCTTGCTGTCTTACACCGAAGGCCAGTTTTTGGCCGGCCCCACCGACTTGGAGTTGGGACGATCGATGTCCCACCTGGAGGTGTTCACCCATTTTTTGCCGCGCAACGTGGAGCATTCCACCTACATCGGCCCGGGCCTCGGGGGCCAACCCAGCCTGATCGGTTTCCGGGCCCTGCGCAACTGGCCCCTGGTGGTGGTGGTGGAGGTGCCCTACGACAAACTCAACTTGCCGCTGCACCACACGATGAAACAAGTCGGCGGGGTGACGCTGGCCATTTGTGTGTTCATCATCGGCATGGCGGGCCTGCTCCACAGCAGCCTGCGCCGTGAAGAACAACACGGCCAGCACCTGCGGGCTGTGCAAGCCGCCGCACGGGGGTTGGAACTGCGCCGGCGGGCCGTGCTGGAATCGGCGCTGGACGCCATCATCACCTTTGATGGCGATGGGCGCGTGGTGGACTTGAATCCAGCCGCCGAACAGATTTTTGGCCGCAGTGCCAGCCAGTTGCTACAAGGATCGTTGTTTGATTTGCTGGCACCGCTGCATCGCACGGCATACCACGACGCCTGGCAGCGTTATCCCGATGACCAGGGCCTGCTGGCACTGAACCACTGCGTTGAAATCGACGCTTTGCGGGCCGACGGGGGGGCATTCCCAGCAGAAATGACCATGGTGCCCATGCGCTCGGGCGATGGGCTGTTCTTCACCATGACCCTGCGTGACATCACACGCCGCCGCCAAGTCGAGGCCGAGCGCGATGCCTTGTTGATGCGTTACCGCACGCTGGCCACCGATTTGGAACGCCAGAAGTTGGCGCTGGATGAACACGCCATCGTCAGCATCACCGACGCGCAAGGGATCATCCGTTATGCCAATGCCAAGCTGGCCGAAATCTCCGGCTATGCACCCGGGGAGTTGATTGGCAGCCGGCACAGTTTGCTCAAATCGGGCCGGCAGTCCCGAGAAACTTACCTGGCTTTGTGGGACACCATCACCCAAGGGCGGATTTGGCACGGTGAGTTGGTCAATCGTCGCAAAAATGGCCGCTTTTATTGGGTGGCCAGCACCATCGTGCCAGTGCCCGGGGACGACGGACGGCCCCGCGAGTACATCAGCATCCAAACCGACATCTCGGCCCTGCGCCAAGCAGAGATGGCTCTGGCGGAGGCCCACCAGCGTGAATTGGACATTGGCACCCGCATCCAACAATCCTTGCTGGTGACGCCGCCGTCCCAACAAGTGCCCGGCTTGTGGGTGAGCGTGTTCAACCAAGCTTCCCAGGGCATCGACGGCGATTTCGTCGAAGTGTTCCAACTGGGTGAGGGGTGCGTGGACATTGTGGTCGGGGATGTGATGGGCAAGGGCCTGTCGGCGGCGCTGATGGGGGCGGCCACCAAGTTGCAGTTTTGCCGTTCCATGACCGAGTTGATGGCCACCAGCTCCGGCACGGGGGCGGCCTGGGCCACACCGGCCCAAATCGTGGCGGCGGTGCATCGGGCCATGACCCCACATCTTCAAGCCTTAGAAGCCTTCGTTACCCTGTGTCACGTGCGCTTGGACATGGGTCGGCGCTGCCTGAGTTGGGTGGGATGCGGCCATGAAGAACCCCTGGTGCTGCGCCAAGGCCAAGCCCTGCGCCGTTTGGAAAATCAACATCCCCCGCTGGGGGTGCTCGACGATGACCAATACCAACAAGACGAGTTGCCGTTGGCCGAAGGCGATGTGCTGTTCTTGTGTTCCGATGGCGTGACCGACGCCATGCGCCCCGACGGTGAACGTGTGGGGCATGAGCGCGTCCATGCGGCGCTGCAAACCTTGGTCGCCTCTTGCGCTCCGCCATCTGCCATGATGCAGCGCCTGCGCCGCATGCTGCTGCACGACGGTGTACAACTCAACGACGATGTGACCATGCTCATGGCGCACATGCCGGTCGGCGGCTGCGATACCGAACGCCTTGAACTGCCCCCCCATGTCGAGCAGTTGCATGGGGTGCGGGCCTTTGTGACCGAACAATGCCAGACCATGGGGCTGGACGAGGGTGCCAGTGATTTGCTCACCTTGGCCGCCGTTGAAGCTTTCACCAATGCGGTGCGCCACACCGTCAATCGGCCCGCTGATGCACCGATCGAGTTGATCGCCCGCCGTGATCGCTTGGGGGTCTTGATGCTGGAAGTGGTGTGCCTAGGCGATCCCTTCGAGCCCCCTGCCCACCTGCCAGAAACCGATTTAAATGCTTTCCCAGAAGGCGGTTTTGGCCTGAGCATCATCCGCATGGCCTGCGACTCGGTGAGTTACCTCCATGCGGAGGGCATCAACACGGTGCGCATGGTGCGCCACTGCCGCCCCGCCCCGCACGCCCGGGGCGTCGAAGAAACTGTCTGACCGTCCGACCTTTTGCTCCTTGTCATGATCTCTGCTCCTGCCTCGCTGCGGGTGTTGAGCCTCATCCCACCGATGACGCAGCTCAACACGCCCTACCCCGCCACCGCCTACCTCACGGGTTTTTTGCGCTCACGCGGAGTTCACGCCAGCCAAGACGATTTGGCCCTGAAACTCGTGCTGCGGCTGTTGTCTCCCGAAGGCCTGCTGCGGCTGCACGAAGCGGCACAGGATTGTGTCCAGCGCCACCACGCGCAACGGCAAACGCCCCCTGCGCCCGTGGCCCATTTTTTGCACGAATTCGAGCGTTACCGTCTCACGATGCGCCCCGTTCTGCGGTTCTTGCAGGGCAAAGATGGCACGCTGGCCCACCGCATCAACACCCGAAGTTTTCTGCCCGAAGGCGCCCGGTTTGCCTCGTTGGACAACTATGTGGATGACGGCAGCGGTGATTCGCTGTTCTGGGCCTTCGGTGCCTTGGGCGCCACGGACAAAGCCAAACACCTGGCCACGCTCTATCTGAATGACGTGGCCGACGTGTTACGCCTGGCCGTGGATGCCCGCTTCGAGTTCGTGCGTTACGCCGAACAACTGGCCACCAGCCAAGCGAGTTTCGAGCCGTTGGCACAGGCCCTGGCCGCCGCCCCCAACTGGGTGGATGCCACGCTGGCACAGCTCACCCGCGAGGCTTTGGCGCAGCATCGGCCAACGCTGGTGTTGCTGTCCGTGCCGTTTCCGGGGTCGGTGTATGCGGCGCTACGCATCGCACAGACGATCAAAGCCGAAGCGCCCGATGTGGCCATTGCCCTGGGGGGCGGGTTTGTGAACACCGAACTGCGCGAGCTGGCCGAGCCGCGTGTGTTTGATCACGTTGATTTCGTCACGTTGGATGCGGGTGAACGCCCCCTGCTGGCCCTGATCGAGCATTTACAGGGGCGACGTTCACGCCAGCGTTTGGTGCGTACCTTTGTGCGCGAGGTGTCCGACACCGGCGCGGCCCGCGTGGTTTATCACCACATGCCGGAACCCGAAGTGCCGTTTGAGGAGACAGGCACGCCCACCTGGGAGGGCTTGCCGCTGGATCAGTACCTGTCGCTGCTGGACATGCTCAACCCCATGCACCGGCTCTGGAGCGATGGCCGCTGGAACAAACTCACGGTGGCGCACGGTTGTTATTGGAAGAAGTGCAGTTTTTGCGATGTGAGCCTCGATTACATCTCCCGTTACGAAGCCGCCAGCGCGAGCACGCTGGTCGATCGAATCGAAACCGTGGTGCGGGAAACTGGGCAAACGGGGTTCCATTTTGTGGACGAGGCGGCGCCACCCAAATCACTCAAGGCGCTGGCCGAGGAGTTACAGCGCCGGGGAACGGCGATTGCGTGGTGGGGCAACATCCGCTTTGAAAAGAGTTTCACGCCCGAGCTGTGTTTGCAATTGGCGGACGCGGGGTGCATCGCCGTCACAGGTGGGCTGGAGGTGGCGTCGGATCGGTTGCTCAAGCGCATGAAAAAAGGGGTTTCGGTGGAGCAAGTGGCCCGTGTGACCAAGGGATTCGCCGACGCCGGTATTTTGGTTCACGCTTATTTGATGTACGGATTCCCCACGCAAACCGTGCAAGACACGGTCGATGCGCTTGAATATGTGCGCCAGTTATTTGAAAACGGCTGTTTGCACAGTGGGTTTTTCCACCGTTTTGCGTGTACCGTCCATTCGCCTGTCGGGCAGCATCCGCAGGATTACGGCATCCAACTCCAACCGTTGCCGCCGGGGGGATTTGCCCGCAACGATGTGGGTTTCATCGATCCCACAGGCACCGATCACGATGCCTTGGGGCAGGGCCTCAAAAAAGCGTTGTACAACTACATGCACGGCGTCGCGCTGGACGAGGATGTGCGTGCTTGGTTCCGCCACCTGCCTGGCAAAGTCCCCCGCCCGACGGTGGCGCGGGGTTGCATCGCCAAAGCACTGCGGATGGCATAGGCGCAAAAAAAGCGGGCCGTTTCCGGCCCGCTTGCGTTGATCCACGGACCAGGGAAGGCCTGCCTTCCCTGTCATGCATCAGTTCATCACACGATCGGAACAGCGGTATCGCCGATCAGCGCCAAGATGTCGGCCACGGCCAAGGTCGTACCGTCATCCAGCTCAATGCTGCCCACCGTGTAGGCCCCCACCTGCTTCTGTTCGAAGAAGCCGTCGATGGTCAACGTGCCGGTGCCACCGATGTCGAGCACCAGATCGAGACCATCTTGGCTGGCCGACAGGTTCGCCGCCGTGATGCCCGCGCCCAACTGGATGACATCTGCCGTCGCCAAGGAGCTGGCGTAGGTGTAGATGATGTCATCGCCGTCACCGACCGCGTAAACGATGGTGTCGGACTCGTTGTCAACTTCAGACACCGTGCCAGAGTAGATGGCATCGTTGTCTTCGCCACCGGTGAGGGTGTCGGCGCCACCGTTGCCATGCAGCGTGTCGTTGCCAGCGTTGCCGATGATTTCGTCGTCGGTGGCGTAGCCGATCAGGACATCGTCACCGCCCGTACCGATCAACGATTGGGCCAGGATGTCTTGATAGGTCAAGGTGGCGGTCGAATCGGTCGCGAACCCAATGGTGCCCACCGTGAACTCATCCGATGCGCTGTAGCTGAAGAAGTTCTTCACGTTCAGCGTGTCGGACGTAGAGGTCAGGCCCAGCACCAGATCGTCGCCGCTGCGCGACACCACCAATTCGTTGACACTCACCGTGCTATCGAGGCCGATGGCATCGGCTGCCCCCTCGGAATTAGCGTAAGCGTAGACCGTGTCATTGCCATCGCCTTCGCCGAAGACCAGCACGTCCGCAGCGTTGTCCCCACCGGCCGTGCCGGTGTAGATGACATCGTTGCCAACGCCACCGTCCAGAGCGTCGGTGCCAGTGCCACCTTGGAGGGTGTCATCGCCATCACCGCCGACAACGGTGTCGTTACCAGCAGCCCCGCTCAGCTTGTTGTCACCAGTGTTGCCCGTCACAACGTTGTTCACGCTGTTGCCGGCGCCGTTGATGTCAGCCGTTCCCGTCAGCGTCAGGTTCTCGAAGTTGGTGCCCAGCGCCCAGGTCACGGATGCCAGAACCAAATCGGTGCCACCCAAGGTGTTACCTTCAACCAGAGTATCCCCAGTCGAGTCAACCACGTAGGTGTCGTTGCCCAAGCGACCCTTCAGGGTATCAGCACCTGAACCACCGTCCAGGTAGTTCGCTGCACCGTTACCGATGATTTCGTTGTTCAGCGTGTTGCCAAACCCATTGATGGCGCTGTCCCCTGCGGCATTGGCTCCATACAAAACCAAATTTTCCACATTGGCGGCCAACGTCCACGTCACGGTCGAGGTGACCTGATCCGTACCCGCACCGCTGGCTTCGGTGACCGTTTCACCGCCGTCCACGATGTAGGTGTCGTTGCCCGTGCCGCCGTCCAGCGTGTCGGTACCTGCACCACCGGTCAGGATGTTGTGACCCGTGTTGCCCGTGATGACGTTGTTCAGCGCGTTGCCCGTGCCGTTGATATTGTCCGTACCCGTCAGGGTCAGGTCTTCAACGTTATCGCCCAGCGTCCAGCTGACCGACGAGTTGACGAGGTCTTGGCCGCTGGTAACCGCTTCCGTGACCACGTCGGTGGACGAGTTGACCGTGTAGGTGTCATTGCCAGCACCACCCGCCAGCGAGTCGGCACCGGAGTCGCCATTCAGTGCGTTGTTGCCGGTGTTGCCGACGATGATGTTGTTCAGCACGTTGCCCGTGCCGTTGATGTTGTCCGCGCCCGTCAGGGTCAGGTTTTCAACGTTGGCACCCAAGGTGTAGGCGATCGACGACTTGACTTCGTCGGTACCTGCATCCAGGTTTTCGGTGACGCCATCGCCCGCATCGTCAACGACGTAGGTGTCGTTGCCTGCACCGCCCGCCAAACTGTCTGCGCCGGCTGCGCCGTCCAGGGAGTTGTTACCGCTGTTGCCGTCGATTCTGTTACCGCCAGTATTGCCGGTGCCGTTGATATTGGCCGTACCGGTCAGCACCAGGTTTTCGAAATCTGCGGCCAGTGTCCAGTTCACCGAGGATTGAACCTCGTCCGTACCCACCGTTTCGGTCAGCGTGTCGCCAGCGTTGTCCACGACATAGGTGTCATTGCCATCGCCACCCAACAGCGAATCGATACCGACACCACCAGACAGCGAGTTGTTACCCGTGTTACCCGTGATGACGTTGTTCAGCGCGTTGCCCGTGCCGTTGATATTGTCCGTACCCGTCAGGGTCAGGTCTTCAACGTTATCGCCCAGCGTCCAGCTGACCGACGAGTTGACGAGGTCTTGGCCGCTGGTAACCGCTTCCGTGACCACGTCGGTGGACGAGTTGACCGTGTAGGTGTCATTGCCACCACCACCCGCCAGCGAGTCGGCACCGATGTCGCCATTCAGTGCGTTGTTGCCAGTGTTGCCGACGATGATGTTGTTCAGCGCGTTGCCCGTGCCGTTGATGTTGTCCGCGCCCGTCAGGGTCAGGTTTTCAACGTTGGCACCCAGGGTGTAGTCAACCGACGACTTGACTTCGTCGGTACCTGCATCCAGGTTTTCGGTGACGCCATCGCCCACATTGTCAACGACGTAGGTGTCGTTGCCTGCACCGCCCGCCAAACTGTCTGCGCCGGCTGCGCCGTCCAGGGAGTTGTTACCGCTGTTGCCGTCGATTTCGTTACCGCTAGTATTGCCGGTGCCGTTGATATTGGCCGTACCGGTCAGCACCAGGTTTTCGAAATCTGCGGCCAGTGTCCAGCTCACCGAGGATTGAACCTCGTCCGTACCCGCCGTTTCGGTCAGCGTGTCGCCAGCCTCGTCCACGACATAGGTGTCATTGCCATCACCACCCAGCAGCGAATCGATACCGACACCACCAGACAGCGAGTTGTTACCCGTGTTGCCCGTGATGACGTTGTTCAGCGCGTTGCCCGTTCCGTTGATGTTGTCCGTGCCTGTCAGGGTCAGGTCTTCAAAGTTCTCGCCCAACGCCCAGCTGACCGACGAGTTGACCAAGTCTTGACCGCTGGCAGCCGCTTCCGTGACCACGTCGGTGGACGAGTTGACCGTGTAGGTGTCATTGCCAGCACCACCCGCCAGCGAGTCGGCACCAGTGTCGCCATCCAGTGCGTTGTTACCGGCATTGCCGATGATGATGTTGTCCAGCGTGTTACCGATGCCGTCGATGTTGGCCGTGCCCGTCAGGGTCAGGTTTTCCAGCTCGGCACCCAGGGTGTAGCTAACGCTCGATTGCACTTCATCGGTGCCTTCGCTTGCGTTTTCAGTGACTTCGTCTGCGGCATCATCGACCACATAAGTGTCGTTACCGGCGCCGCCGACCAAGCTGTCTTGGCCCGCAGCCCCATCCAGGGAGTTGTCGCCGCTGTTGCCATCGATCGCATTGTCAAGCGCGTTGCCGGTGCCATCGATGTCACCCGTGCCAGTCAGCACCAGATCTTCCAAGTTGGCACCCAGCGTCCAATCCACCGACGACTCGACCAAATCAGTGCCCTCGTCAAGCACTTCCGTGACCACATCATCGGCCGAGTTGACCACGTAGGTGTCGTTACCGTCACCACCGGTCAGCGCGTCGGCGCCGGACACACCGTTCAGGCTGTTATCGCCTGCGTTGCCGGTGATGCTGTTGGCTTGGGTGTTGCCCGTGCCGTTGATGTTGCCCGTGCCGGTCAACACCAGGTTCTCGACCTGTGCAGCCAAGGTGTAAGACACCGAAGACCGGGCCTCATCGGTACCCTCACCACCCAGCTCGCTGATGACGTCCAACGCCGCGTCAACGATGTACACATCATTGCCCACGCCCCCAGCGAAGGAGTCATTCCCCGTACCGCCATCCAGCGTGTTGTTGCCCGTGTTACCGGTGATGACGTTGCCCTGCGTGTTGCCCGTCCCGGTGAGGTTACCTGTCCCCGTCAAGGTCAGGTTTTCCAGATTGGTGCCCAGGGTGTAGTTGATGGCCGATCGCACTTCGTCAGTGCCTTCGCTGACCTCTTCGGTGATCACATCACCAACGTCATCGATCACATAGGTGTCGTGACCGACACCGCCAACCAGGGAGTCTTGGCCAACGCCACCATCCAGCCAGTTGTCAGCACCATTGCCGGTGATGCTGTTGTTCAGGTCATTCCCCGTGCCGGACAGGTTGTACCCGTTGTCCACCAGGGTCAGGTTTTCCAGGTTGCTGCTCAGGGTGTAGTTGAATTCAGCTTCGACCCAGTCAGTCCCCTCGTTCGTATTTTCCGTGATGACATCACCAGCCGAATCGACATGGTAAGTGTCGTTACCGGCACCGCCCGTCAGGGTGTCATTGCCCTTCAAACCATCCAAGCGGTTGGCTGCACTGTTGCCTTGAATGATGTTGTTGGCAGCGTTACCGGTGCCATCAATGGTGCTGGTGCCCGTGAGCGTAAGGTTCTCCAGGGTGGCGGCCAGGGTGTAGGACGCGGCGGATTGCACCCAGTCGGTGCCTTCTCCCGCCCATTCAATGATGGTCACGTTGCCCGTGCCAGCGACGTAGGTGTCGTTGCCGGTACCGCCCACCAAAGTGTCATCGCCTGCGCTACCGCCGTCCAGCAGGTTGCCAGCCGTGTTGCCAGTGATCAGGTTGTCCAGAGCATTGCCTGTGCCATCAATGTCGGTGCTGCCCGTCAGGAGCAGATTTTCCACATTGGCAGACAGTGTCCAGTCGAGTGAAGCGTGCACCTCATCGGTGCCAGCGTCCAGGGCCTCAGTGACGGTGTCACTTGCGTGGTCTACAACGTAGGTGTCATCCCCATCGCCACCTTCCAGCGTATCCGCACCGGCCGCGCCATCCAGCAAGTTGGAGCTGCTGGTGCCTCGAATCAGGTTGCCATCCGCGTTCCCCGTGCCGTTCAGATCCGAAGAGCCGCTCAGCAGCAGGTTTTCGATGTTGGCTCCCAGGGTGTAGCTGACAGAGGCAGATACCGTGTCATTTCCACTGCTAGCCGCTTCGGTCACCGAGTCTGTGCTGGAGTTGACCACGTAAGAGTCATTGCCACCACCGCCCACCAGGGTGTCTGCGCCCGTGCCACCGTCCAGGGTGTCACTGCCGGCATCACCCGTGATCACGTTGTTCAGTTCGTTCCCGGTGCCGACCAAATTGGTCCCGCGCAGCACCAAGTTCTCGACTTGGCTGGCCAGCGTCCAATCCATGGAGACCTGCACCTCATCTGTGCCACCACCGGCCAGTTCACTGGTGGTATCGCCGACATCGTCGACCACGTAGGTGTCATTGCCGTCCCCACCTGCCATGGCATCGGCACCTACATCGCCGTCCAGCAGGTTGTTCCCTACGTTGCCCTTCAGAATGTTGACCAGCTCATTGCCGGTAGCATTCACGTTCTCGGTCCCGATGAGCGTCAGGTTTTCGATGTTGTCGCCGAGTGTGTAGGACACGCTTGCTTGAATCGTGTCGGTGCCTTCGGCAGCCGCTTCGACGACGCTGTCCCCAGCAGCATCGACCCGGTAGAAGTCATCACCATCGCCACCACGCAAGACATCATTGCCTGTCAAACCAAGCAGGGTGTCGCTGCCGTCACCACCCAGGAGGGTATCGTTGCCCGAGGCACCGGTGAGGTGGTTATCCAGTGCGTTCCCAGTTCCCAACAGGCCGACAGTGCCCAGTACCAGCAGCCTTTCCACGTTGGCGGACAACGTGTAATTCACCGAAGTGTTGATCTGATCCGTACCCGCATTGAGGTCTTCCGTGACCACGTCATCGGCCGAGTCCACCACATAGGTGTCATGACCTGCACCACCTGTGAACACGTCGGTGCCAGTGCCACCCGACAACAAGTTGGCCCCCGAGTTGCCCGTGATGACGTTGTTCCCGGTGTTTCCGGTAACGTTCAGGTTGCTCGTGCCAGTGAGGGTCACGTTTTCGATGTTGGCGCCCAGGGTGTAGGACACCGACGAGTTCACTTGGTCAGTGCCTTCGCTCGCATTTTCGATGACCACATCCCCCGAGGCATCGACCGCATACGTGTCATCGCCTGCACCGCCGGTGAGGGTGTCGCTACCCGCCTTGCCATCAATGAAGTTGTTGGTTTCGTTGCCAGTGATGGCATTGTTCGAGCTGTTGCCAACCGCCGACAAGTTCGAGCCGGTACCGAGCACCAGATTTTCGAAGTTGCTGCCCAACGTGTAGCTGATGGTGGCGAGAACCGTGTCAGTGCCCGTGTTCGCACCGGCGGCCTCAATGACGGTGTCTCCGAGCTGATCGACCGCATAGCTGTCATTGCCGTTGCCGCCTACCATGTAGTCGGCACCAGCGCCGGCGTGGAAGGTGTCATGGCCGTCGTTACCCACCAGCGTGTTGTCACCGACGTTGCCGAAGAAAGTGTTGTCCAGTGCGTTGCCCGTGCCCGACAGGTTAGCAGTGCCCGACAGGGTGAGCTTCTCGACGTTGACCGCCAGGGTGTACGCCGTTGCGGTCGAGATCACACTGTCAGTGCCTTCGTTCAGGGCTTCTGTGATGACGTCAGTGGCACTATCGACGTAGTACGTGTCATTGCCCGTGCTACCCACCAGGGTGTCGGTACCGGCAGAGCCGTCCAGCGTGTCATCATCGGCACCGCCCGAGAGGGAGTCGTTGCCATCACCGCCGACCAACGAGTCACTCCCTTTGCCCCCGTGCAGGGTATCGGCGCCAGCAGCACCGTACAGCGTGTCGTTCTCAGTTTCCCCGAGCAAAGAGTCATTACCAGCACCGCCATCCAGCGTGTCAGCACCAGCTCCGCCGATCAGCGTATCGTCACCGGCCGCACCCGACAAACTGTCGGTGCCATCCCCGCCCTGCAAAGAATCATTGCCGGCTCCGCCATCCAGCGTATCGCTGCCTGCCAGGCCAAACATGGTGTTGTTGCCTGTGCTGCCCGTGATGACGTTGGCCAGGCCGTTGCCTGTACCAGACTGGCCGCCAACGGCCAGCACCAAGTTTTCAACATTGTCAGACAGCGTGTACGCCGCAGCGGAGGAGACCACGCCATCGGTGCCACTGTCCAGGGACTCTACGGTAACGTCGGTGGCACTGTCCACATAGTATGTGTCATTACCGAGACTACCCACCAGGGTATCGACGCCCGCAGAACCATTCAGCACATCATTGCCGTCCCCACCGATAACGGAGTCGTTGCCAATGCCGCCGGTGAGGGAGTCATTGCCCGTCCCGCCGCGCAGGGTGTCAGCACCGGCGGAGCCGTTCAGGGTGTCGTTGTCAGCGTCCCCCACCAGCGAGTCATTGCCGTCACCGCCATCCAGCACGTCGTTGCCTGCTAGGCCGTACACGGTGTTGTTGCCGGAGCTGCCGGTGATGGCGTTGGCCAGCGCATTGCCGGTGCCAGACAAACCACCAACGGCCAATACCAAGTTCTCAACGTTGTCTGACAGGGTGTAGCTGATGCTGGTGGTCACGGTGTCCGTGCCTGCCGCAGCATCTTCCACCACCACATCGGCGCTGTTGTTGATGGTGTAGGCGTCGTCACCTGTACCACCGATGAGCGTGTCAGTGCCGGTGCTGCTGATCAGCGTGTCATTGCCCGCCAAACCCGACAGCGTGCTGTTGCCCGTGTTGCCCGTGATGACGTTGTTCAGGCTGTTGCCGGTGCCGGCCAAACCGACCGAACCGGTGAGCGTCAGGTTTTCAAGGTTGGCGCCAAGCGTATGGCTAACGCTGGAATAAACGAGGTCGGTTCCTTCACCTGACAGCTCGGTGACGACGTCCAGCAGAGAGTCGACGTAGTACGTGTCATTGCCGGCTCCACCCACCAAGGTGTCATTCCCGACCCCCCCGCGCAGGATGTCGTTGCCAGAACCGCCGACGAGCGAGTCATCGCCCTCCAAACCCCGAAGGGAGTCATCGCCAGAGGTGCCTGTCAGGTTGTCATTGCCGGACGTGCCGTTGAAGTCTGCCATGTTCTAACTCCGATTTCTGTACTGATGAGGCTAACAGTGCCTCAAAGATAGTAGCTGATTAAGCGGTACGTTTCTATCCTGCTTCCGCCTGAGAAGAATTGATGTAGGCTGAAACAGTTTGTTAATTGTGTGTAGATGCTTCCGGTACTCAGATCGCCTTCTGATATTCGTCAAATCAATTTTGACCGCGTGGTGACGGCAGCATTTCGGACAGCGCCTGTGCCACTCCAGTGATACCTTCGTTAGCCAAGCCCGCATCCTTCATCACCGCATCCACGATCGGCTTGGCCAGTTGGTACTGCAACGCGGAATTCATCACCTGTTCGGGAAACGTCGCACCGTGGGCGGTGGCGCTTTCGCCTGTGGTACCCGCTGCGCCTGGCAGACCGTTGACTTGGAAAATCCGAATCGAGTCGATCTTCTCCATCGGTCGCACGGCCTGTTCCAAGATGTGGGGCAGTTGCTGCAACAGCAGGGTGCGCACCTGCAAATCGATCTGCGCCGCCGACAGCGTGTTCTGAGCCTCGTTGATGGCCCGCTTGCCCTCGGCTTCCGCCAGCGCCGCTGCTTGGCGCGCCCGCGCCTCAATGGTGAGTGCTTCGGCCCGGTCGATCGCGGCTTCTTTCTCCGCTGCGGCCGAGACTTTGACGGCAATCGCGCTTTGCTCGGCCTCTTTAGCCGCCTCGATCAGTTGAATGTTCTTGTCCCGCTCGGCGACGGCCACTTGGCGTGCCGTGGTCACGGCTTCTTCGGCCTTGGCGGCTTCGGCGCGGGCCAAGTTGGCCACCGCATCGGCTTCCGATTGCTCGCGGGACTTGGTGGCAATGGCGATTTGCATCTCCTGCCGAGCGATTTCCACTTGCTTACGCTGTTCAGCACGCAATGTTTCGGTTTTGCGCTCCAGCTCAATTTCCCGGGTTTGGATGGCCAGGTTTTTCTCAATTTCTGCTGCGCGAATCTCCCGCTCAGCTTCGATGCGCTTTTGACTCACTTGCCGGCTGGCCTCGATCTTCACGGCTTCGGCCTCACGGCTGCGCTCGGCTTGTTGCGATGCGATCTGCGCGGCCTGCTCGGCCTTGGCCACTTCAATCTCGCGCTGCTGCGTCAGCGAGGCAAATTCCTGATCCTTCTCGATCGTGAGCTTTTGGCGCGAGGCTTCCAAGTTCTTGGTACGCACCAGCACTTCGGTGTCTTGCTCGACATCGTTGCGCTGCTTGCGCCGGGCTTCGGTTTGCTCGGTCAGGCGCGTCAAGCCTTCGGCATCGAAGGCGTTGTTGGGGTTGAAGAATTGCTTGTCGGTTTGATCCAAGCTGGTGAGGGACACGGCTTCCAGCTCCAGCCCGTTCTTTTCCAAATCCTCAGCCACGGCGTTTTGCACCGCTTGGACGAAATCGCGGCGTTTGTCTTGCAATTCTTGGATGCTCATGGTGGCGGCTGTGGCCCGCAAGGCATCCACGAACTTGTCTTCCACCAAAGACTTCAGCTCCTCCGGGCTCATGGTGCGAACGCCCAAGGTCTGCGCGGCAATGCTCACCGCTTCCTGGGTTTGTTGAACGCGCACAAAAAACGCCGCTGTCACGTCCACGCGCATGCGGTCGCGTGTGATCAGGCTTTCGCGTTGGTGGCGTTCCACTTCCAGTTTGAGCGTGTTCATGTTGACCAGCACACGCTCATGGAACACCGGCAGCACGATGGCGCCGCCGTCCATGATCACTTTCTGCCCACCCAACCCCGTTCGGACGAACGCGGTCTCCTTGGTGGCCCGTTTGTACAGCCGTGCGAACACCAAACCAATGGCCAACAAAGCCACCAAGGCCACGCCGGCCAGCACCAGCAAATGCAACAAGGACTCCATCACACCTCTCCTTCATGATCAGGCATCACATCAGACCCGGATGGGGGTTGGCGATGCAACGGTAAAACGCGCCGACTTTGCGCACGATCAGCACTTGCGTGCCTTCTTCAAATACATCGGCTTCCAGGTCGGGCTCGACCATCAAGTAGTGGGTGCGGCCCAGGCTGTCGCGCACACGGGCTTGGGCGGCCAGGCCGCGCCGGGCAATGCCGCCGCTGATCACCCCCACCCGTCCCAACAAAGTTTGGTCACTGACGGCGCTGCTTTCATCACGCGGGATGATGTGGGCGATCAAGGCCCCCAGGCTGCGCACCGTCGCCAGCCCGGCGGGCACGGCCAGCGTCCCGGCCAGCCATGCGGGCAGATAAGCGCCCCACAAGCCCTGTGCCACCAGTTGCAGGCTGTAACCGAACACGGTGTAGCCGGTCAGGAACAGCAACAGCAGCACCAGCGCCGGTACTTTGCCGACGTGCAACCAGCCCAGCCATTGATCCAGGGCGCTGTCCGCATGGAAGTCAGGCAGCCAGTGATCCACCACGCTGCTGGGGCTGAGGGCGATGAGCATGCCCAACCCTTCAATCAGCGCCAGTCCGACGATGAGCGCAAACCCCACGCCGAACGGCCATGTCTCTGGGGCGGTGAACAGGTTCATGAGCGCCCCGCTTTGAGTTGCGCCAGGCGTTCGGCGATTTGGTGATCACGCACCAGGTCTTCCAATTGGCGCAACTGCGCTCCTTGGTTCAACGGGGCGGACGTACTGGTGCCCGCCACGCCGGTTTGCCGGGTGTAAACACGGTTGAAGGCCCCCGTGACATGGGCCATGCGCTGCTCGGCCCGCGCCCCCGCGCTGGCCGCCGAAGCACCACCGCCCGCCGTGCCTGCGGTGCTTGACGCCGCCCGGCTTTGCCGAAACGCCAGCAGTGCCTCTTGCATTTCACGCTGTTTGGCCAGCAGGGCTGCGACGTAACCTTGCAACTCCGTTTCCTGCTGGGTTTGCTCGGCCAGCGTGGCCTCCAGCACGGGCAATTGCGCCTCGATGTCCAACTGACGCGCCACGGCGGCCCGGGCCAAATCCTCGCGGCCTTGGGTCAGGGCCAGTTCGATGTGATCCGCCAGGGTGCTGTGCTGGGTGTTGAGGTTGGCATGTTGCTGTTGCGCCAGATGGCGGCGTGCAGCCACTTGGCCCAACTCGTGCCGTACCTCGTCCACCACGGCGGCGGCTTCGCGGATGGACTGCTCCATCATGGCCTCGGGGGCCTGATCTTCCAGGCGATCCAGCCAGGCATGCACACTGCCGGTCATCACGCGACCGACGCGGTTTTTCAGGGTTTCGGACATGGTTCAGACTCCTTGCGCAGACGGTTGTGAAATGCCCGGGTCGAGGTTGGCCAGCACACCGGCCAGGGCCAGCACCGGGGCGATGTGTTGCCGCACCACACCGGTGTCAAAAGCAGCCGCCTCGGGGGTGATGGCTTGGCGCAGCAGGGCCTCCCCCATCGCCAAGGCACGGCGCACCAGCGCACCTTCCAGCCGGGCCACGTTGGTTTCGTTCTCCAACGGGTGGCTCAACAGCAGGGCCATCGCGGCGGTCAGATGCTCCATCAGCAGGGCCAGCACTTCGGAATGTTGGCTGCTTTGCCCTTCAACCTGCACCAAAGCTTCGCGCTGGCGCGTCAGCAAATCTCGCAGCCAAGCGTGGGTGGCGCCGTAATCCAGCGCGCCTTCGTGCTGGCGTTTGAGTTGCCCCAGCAGTACGCGCAGCTTGTCACTGTTGGTTTGCGCACCGTCCAGCGGCAACTGGCTCAACCACAGATAGAGATCACTGGGGATGCGCGCCGACAGGGGCGACATCGGGGTGGCGGGGCTCGGAAGCATGTCCATTCCTTTCCGGCGAAACGGTTGAATTCAATCGTATTCAAACGAAATGATTTGTCAACAGTTTTCCTCATTCGCGTCGCCTTGTGATAACCAAAGGTTATTGCGAAAGGCAAACGCACATCTTTTGCACGCCCCCTTCGGTTTCCTAGACTGCGCCCCACGCGCTGGATGCTTTGCGCTGAATCAAATTTCGACGAATTAGGAGACATGTCCATGAACACCCGCACGTCCCATCGTTCTCTGTTGCGCTGGGTGGCTGCTGCGGCCACCGTTTTGCTGGGAAGCGCTGCCGGCTCGGCCTCAGCGCAAGAAGTCACCCTCAAGGTGCATCACTTCTTGCCGGCGGGCTCTTACGCCAACACGATGTTCATCCAGCCTTGGTGCGACAAGATCGCCAAGGAATCCAACAACCGGATGAAATGCCAGATCTACCCTTCGATGCAGCTCGGCGGCACCCCGCCCCAGCTCATCGACCAAGTGCGCGATGGCGTGGTGGACGTGATCTGGACGCTGACCGGTTACACCCCTGGCCGTTTCCCACGGGTGGAGGTGTTCGAGCTGCCATTCATGATGCAAAACCCCGAAGCCACCTCCAAAGCGCTGTGGGATTACGTGCAGCAGTACGCCCCGCAAGAGTTCAAGGACATGCACCCGATTGCCTTCCATGTCCACGGAGACGGGGTGTTTCACCTGCGGGACAAACCCATCCGCACCCTGGCCGATTTCAAAGGCTTGAAGCTGCGCGCACCGACACGGCAAACCAACAAATTCCTCGCCGCACTCGGAGCCACCCCGGTGGCGATGCCGGTGCCGGCGGTGGGTGAGGCCATCGCCAAAGGGGTGATCGATGGGGCGGTGGTGCCTTACGAAGTGGTGCCGTCGGTCAAGGTGCAAGAGCTGGTGAAATTTCACTCGGAAACCGATCCGGCAGAACCCGCTTTCTACACCTCGACCTTCGTTTTTGCGATGAACAAGGCGAAGTACCAGGCCCTGCCGGCGGACTTGAAGAAGGTCATCGACGCCCATTCGGGCCAAGCTTTCTCAGGCCAGATCGGCAAGGTGTTCCTGGCAGCGGATGCTGAGGGCAAAAAGCTCACCGCCCGCAACACCACCAACGTCATCCCGGCGTCCGAGCTGGTGAATTGGAAGAAGGCCGGCCAGCCGCTGATCGACACCTGGGTGGCCGACATGAACGGCAAGGGCGCCAACGGCCAGCAGTTGCTGGACGGTGCGCGAGCCCTGATCGCCAAACACAGCGCCGCTGCGCGCTGAGCCTTTCCCCCTTTTCATTTGAATGGAACCCGCCCAGCGCCTTCGGAGCGCTGGGTGTGGAGGAGTGTTGTCATGCAAGAACCTGTGCCGGGTGAGGCGCCCACCGGGGCGGCTGCACGATTCGGCCCGCTGGGGCGCGCGCTGCTGTGGGCGAGCAAGGTCTCGGCCATTGGGGGCGGTTTGGTGTTTGTTGGGCTGGTGGCGATGAGTTTGCTGTCCATCCTCGGGCGCAAGCTGTGGGCGATGCCGGTGCCCGGTGACGTCGAGGTACTGCAAATGGCCGCAGCGCCAGCGTGTGCGGCGTTTTTCGCGTTTTGCCACCTCACGCACTGCGATGTGAAGGTGGATTTTTTCACCGCCAAGGCCCGGCCCACGGTGGTGCATGCGCTGGATGCGCTGGGCTCGCTGCTGTTCGGCGCCGTCGGGGCGTTGCTGACGTGGCGTTCGGCGGAAGGCGCTTGGATGGTGCGCGCCTCCGAGGAGACCAGCATGATTTTGGGTTGGCCGCTGTGGGTGGCCTAAGTGCTGATGTTGCCCGGTCTGCTGCTGATGGCGCTGGCGGGCGGGTACATGGCGGTGCATCACTGGCGCCTGGCCTTGCGGGGTGACTCGGCATCGATGGAGGTCGCAGCATGAGCGGCATGGCAGTGGGCGGCTGGATTTTTGCCGCATTGATGGTGCTGCTGGTGGTGCGTGTGCCCATTGGCATTGCCATGTTCGTGGCTGGCGCGGGGGGGTACTGGTTTCTCACGGGAGACAGTGCGCCGCTGCTCAACAGCCTGAAGCAAACGGCCTACGCCCGGTTGTCGAACTACGACATCGTGGTGATTCCGCTGTTCTTGTTGATGGGCCAGTTCGCCACCCACGGCGGGCTGAGCAAGGCGTTGTTCCGTTTCGTCGCGGCCTTCATGGGCCACTGGCGCGGTGGGGTGGCGATGGCCTCGATCGGCGCCTGTGCAGGGTTTGGGGCGATTTGCGGCTCGTCCCTGGCCACGGCGGCGACCATGGGCCAAGTCGCCCTGCCGGAGCTGAAGCGTTTTGGGTATTCGGGCAGTTTGGCCACGGGTTGCCTGGCCGCTGGCGGAACGCTGGGCATCATGATCCCGCCTTCGGTGCCGCTGGTGATTTATGCCATCTTGACCCAAGAGAGCATCGGCAAGCTGTTCATGGCGGCGGTGCTGCCGGGGATCATCGCCATGGTCGGCTACATGCTGGTGGTGCAGATCATGGTGCGGGTGAATCCTGCTTGCGGCCCGGCAGGCCCGGTGGTGCCGTGGCGTGAACGCTTCAAAGCCTTGGCCGAAGTGGCGCCAGTGCTGGGGGTGTTTTTGGTGGTGATCGTCGGCATTTACGGCGGTTGGGCCAACCCGACCGAAGCGGCGGCCATCGGTGCAGCAGCCTGCGGGGTGCTGGCCATCACCCACGGCGGCTTGCGCCTGCCGGGTTTGCTGGCGTGTGCGCTGGGCACCGCCCAGGCCACGGCCATCATCTACCTGGTGTTGCTGGGCGCGGACATGCTCAACGCCGCTCTGGCCCTGTCCCAGATGCCGGTGGAGTTGGCGGCGTGGGTGCAGGCACAAGCCCTGTCGCCAATGCTGGTGATGGTGGTGATCCTCCTGATCTACATCTTCCTGGGCTGCGTCATGGACTCGCTGGCCATGATTTTGCTGACGATCCCCATCTTCTACCCGGTGGTGATGGGCCTGGATTTCTACGGCTTGACCTCCACCGACAAAAGCATCTGGTTCGGCATCTTGGCGCTGATGGTGGTGGAGATTGGCCTGGTGCATCCACCCGTGGGCATGAACGTCTACATCATCAACCGCCTGGCCAAAGACGTGCCGCTGACCGAAACCTTCAAAGGCGTGATGCCGTTCCTGGCCTCCGACCTCGTGCGCATCGTGCTGTTGCTGGCGTTCCCGGCCATCAGTTTGGTGCTGGTGCGCAGCTTCGGGGCTTGAGCCGCCGCTGTTTCTTCTGATTTCTTTTCGCGGATCAAAAGGGGTTCATCATGGCAACCATCCTCGGCGGTGTCGCCGTTTCCCACACACCCACCATCGGTTTTGCTTTCGACCAGAAAAAGCACACCGACCCGGTCTGGGCACCGATTTTTGAAGCGTTCGAGCCGGTCAAGCGTTGGCTGGCCGATGTGAAGCCGGACGTGGCCATCGTCACCTACAACGACCACGTCACGTCTTTCTTCTTCGATCACTACTCGGCTTTTGCGCTGGGCATCGGCGAACGCTACGAAGCAGCCGATGAAGGGGGCGGCCCGCGTGACCTGCCGGCGGTGGCTGGGCATCCCGGCTTGGCGGCGCACATCGGTGCTTCGCTGATGCACGAGGAGTTCGACATGTCGTTCTTCCAGAACAAACCGCTGGATCACGGCGCGTTCTCGCCCATGTCGGTGCTGTGGGATCACGCAGGGGGCTGGCCGGTGTCAATCGTGCCGCTGCAAATGGGGGTGCTGCAATTCCCGGTGCCCAGCGTGCGGCGTTTCTACAAACTGGGCCAGGCGCTGCGCCGAGCCATTGAGAGCTACCCGGAAGACTTGCGGGTGGTGATCGTCGCCACGGGGGGCCTGTCGCATCAAGTACATGGTGAACGTGCGGGGTTCAACAACACGCCGTGGGACATGCAGTTTCTCGACCTGTTCGAGAAAGACCCGGAGCGGCTGGCCCAACTCACCCATGCAGAATTGGCCGAGCTGGGCGGCGTCGAGGGGGCGGAGGTCATGATGTGGTTGACGATGCGCGGTGCCCTGTCACCGCAAGTCAAGAAGTTGCATCAAGCCTACTACCTGCCATCCATGACCGGCATTGCGGCGGCCATCTACGAAAACCAGGCGGGCCCGGTGATTGCCGGCGAAGTGGCCCGTCACCAGCAAGCCATCGGCACGCAACTGGCGGGCGCTGAGCGGCTGGTGGGCGCGTATCCGTTCACGTTTGCCCGCAGCGTCAAGGCGTTCCGACTCAACCGCTTTTTGCACGACTTGATCGAGCCGGCCCAGCGCGAACGTTTCAAGACCGATGAAATCGGGGCCATGCAAGCCGCCGGGCTAACCGAGGAAGAGATGGGGTTGGTTCAGACGCGCAACTGGCGCGGGCTGATCCACTACGGCTGCATCTTTTTCATGCTGGAAAAGCTGGGGGCGGTGGTGGGGGTGTCGAACCTGCACATTTACGCCGCCATGCGAGGTGAGACCTTGGAAGCTTTCCAAAAGACGCGCAACGCGCCCGGCGCGCTGTACTCGGTGGCGGGCAAGCAAGCCGGGGCGTTGGATTGGAATTCGCCGGTGGCATCGGCCACTGACGCCTGAAATCACTTCAACGGCACCGGCACAAACAGCGTGTCGCCCTGGCGCCGGATCAGCAAGGCCACTTGTTTGGGCTGATCTTTGAGGATCTTGCGCACCTCATCGAGCGATCGGATCGGCTTGCCGTTGATGGACAACAGCACGTCCCCCGGCTCCACGCCTGCACGGGCGGCTGCACCGCTGCCGTCCAAACCTTCCACCAGCAAACCGTTGCCATCGGTGCCCGCTTGACGCTGCTCTTGCGGCGTCAGCGGACGCACGCGCAGGCCCAGGCGGTTGCTTTCGTCGGCGCTGTCGCTGGCGGAGGTGGGGGGGTTGGGTTTGTCGTCGGCGCTGCCGAGCTGGGCCCGCAACGTCTGCGCCCGCTGATCACGCCAAATTTTGAGCGTCACCGTGCTGCCCGGCGCCGCCAGGCTGATCAAGCTGGACAAGGTGCCCGCTTGAATCACCCGCTGCCCGTTGGCCTCCAAGATGACATCCCCCGGCTGTAAACCCGCTTTTTCCGCCGCGCTGCCCTTGTTGACCCGCGCCACCAGTGCCCCTTCCGGCTGGGCCAAGCCGAAGGATTCGGCCAGGGCTTGGTTCACGTCCTGCACCATCACGCCCAATTGACCATGGCGGGCGTGGCCCGTGGCAACGATTTGATCTTTGACTTGCAGCGCCACATTGATCGGAATCGCAAAGCTCAGCCCCTGAAACCCACCGCTGCGGCTGTAAATCTGCGCGTTGATGCCCACCACCGCGCCCGTGCCATCGAACAGCGGCCCGCCCGAATTGCCAGGGTTGACGGCGGCGTCGGTTTGGATGAAAGGCACGGCCGAATCCCCCGGCAACGAACGCCCTTTGGCACTGACGATGCCTTGCGTGGCCGTTTGCTCCAGCCCGTAAGGCGCGCCGATGGCCAGCACCGGATCGCCCACTTCCAACGTGCTGGCGTCGCCCAAACGCACCGCCGGCAACCCTTTGGCGTCGATGCGCAACACGGCCACATCCGTCACCGGATCGGAGCCCAGCACCTTGGCGGCGAATTCACGCCGATCGGAGAGTTTGACGGTCACGTCTTTGGCGTCGCGCACCACATGCGCGTTGGTCAAAATCAGCCCATCTGCGCTGATGATGAACCCCGAGCCTTGACCACGAAACGGTGTTTTGGGGCTGCCACCCCCCCGGCGAAATTGGAAACCGGGCATGCCTCGGAAAAACTGGAAAAACGGATCGTTCTCCAACTCAGGGGGCAGGCCGCTGCTGGCACTGCTGTCGCTGTCCTCTTGGCCCCGCGTGCCGGCAACCGTCACCCCGACCACCGCCGGGCCCGCCTGGCGCACGATGGCACGGTAGTCAGGCACCGATCCCGGTGGCAACGGGGCCACGGGCGCAGGGGTCGCGGAAGGCGTTGCCGGGGCGGAAGCCGTGTCAGCGGCGGCGTTGCCTTTGAACAAAGCGGGCAACCCCAAGGCACCCGCCGAGCCTGCGGCCACCAAGGCGGTGGTCACCCCAGCGGTGATGAGGACGGTGGACACGGTCTTCATGCTCGGGCGGGCGGGCAGGGGCATCCGCATGCGCCCACGGTGGCTGTTGGCAAACATTTCGGCAGGATCGCGCATGGTCAAACTCCAGAGCATCGGGACGGGCTGAACAATGCGCCCGTATGCCTTCATGGTGCGCTCAGAACATGAGGCCAACATGAGCCGAAAATGAGGCGAACATGAAGACACGAAACCTGATGCCATTGCTTTCACGCTCCCCCCTCCAATGCCTGTGCCTGTGGGGGCTGGCCGCCTTGGCCGGCTGTACCCCACCACCACAAACCCGCCACCGTGTGGACTTCACCCTTGACCCTCAAGGACACTGCCAAGTCAATCACCAACCCCAGCCCTGCGCCCAAGCCGGTGCGGTGGCGCTCCAGCTCAGCCCGCAGGGGGGCAGTGGCGTCAGTGCGGTGCTGTTGGTCAGCCCCCAAAGCCCGATCGCCGCACAAGAAGCGTTGATCGGCAGCTTACGAGCCGCCAAAATCAACCATCTCCAGTACGGCGATCCGCCCACCAACGCCCAACGCCCGCAGCCCAAAGGCGCGAACGATTGAGGCTCAAGTACACATTCACATGTGGCCGGTCTTGACGAAGCGGCTGTGCCAGCTCAGCGACTCGTCCAACAAATGCGGCGTGTGTTGGCCGGGCGCGCCTCGACGGGCGCGTTCATAGTAGTCGCGCAGCAAGTCGCGGAACGACGGGTGGACGCAGCGTTCGATGATCAGCTCCGCCCGCTTGCGCGGTGACAACCCGCGCAAATCGGCCAAACCCTGATCGGTGACGATCACTTGCACATCGTGTTCGGTGTGATCCACATGGCTGACCATCGGCACGATGGTGGAAATCGCGCCGCCCTTGGCGGTGGACGGGGCCATGAAAATCGACAGGTACGCATTGCGCGCAAAGTCCCCCGACCCGCCAATGCCGTTCATGATCGACGACCCCATGACGTGGGTGGAGTTGACGTTGCCGTAAATGTCCGCCTCGATCATGCCGTTCATGGCGATGATGCCGAGGCGGCGAATCAGCTCCGGGTGATTGCTGATTTCTTGCGGACGCAGCACCACGCGCTGGCGCCAGTAATCCAAATCAGCCGTGAACTCGGCCAATGCGGCTGGGCTGAGCGCCAATGCAGCCGACGAAGCACTGGCCAACTTGCCTGACTTGAGCATTTCCAACATGCCGTCCTGCAACACCTCGGTGTAGGCCGTGAGGTTCTCGAACGGGCCTTCGTTCAACCCGGCGAGCACAGCGTTGGCGATGTTGCCGACCCCCGATTGCAGCGGTAGCAGTTCGGGCGGCAAACGGCCCTGTGTCACCTCGTGTTGCAGGAAGTCGAGAATGTGCCCGGCAATGGCGCGCGACTTGTCATCCGGAGGCGTGAAGGCCGTGGCTTTGTCGGGATCGTGGGTCGCAACCACGGCCACCACTTTGTTCAGATCAACGTGCAGGTACGGCGTGCCAATGCGATCGTTGGGGTGAACCAACGGAATGGGCTTGCGGTGCGGTGGGCGCTCGGTGCCGTAATACACATCGTGCATGCCTTCAAGGCCTTCGGGCTGCCAGCTGTTGACCTCCAAGATGACCTTGTCCGCCTGATCCAGCCAAGTTTTGTTGTTGCCAATCGAAGTCGACGGAATCAACCGCCCGTCCTCCAGCACGCCGGCAACCTCCACCACCGCCACGTTGAGCTTGCCAAAAAAACCAAACCACACGTACTGAGCCACATGAGACAGGTGTACGTCGATGTAGTCCATCTCACCTGCATTGATGCGCTGGCGGCAATGCGGATCACTTTGGTAAGGTAAGCGCATGTCCATGGCGTTGGCACGGGCCAAAGCACCATCCAGCTCAGACGAGGTCGAAGCCCCCGTGAGCACCGAGATGCGAAAATGCTGGCCGGCTTGATGGGCCGCGTCGATGCGCTTGGCCAAAGCCAAGGGCACCTTCTTGGGAGAGCCCGAGCCGGTGAAACCACTCATCCCGACATGGTCACCATCGACAATGAAAGTGGCGGCCTGTTCGGCTGACATGAGTTTGGCGCGCAGCGCCGGATTAAGAATGCGATTGGCAGCGGTCATGGTGCAAAGGTAATGGCCCCGAGGCCGGGTCAGACAGAGCGCAGAGCCCGAAAGGTACGGGTTTCTACTGATTCTGACAGGCTCAGTGGTTGCCTTGACACAGTGTCCCCAGGAAAGATGAAGGTTCTGCGACGTTCTTCCCCCATCAACCCAAGTGGTCGTGTATTGGCAGCACCTGCACAGGTGCCTGCTACTTGGTTGCGAGGACGCACCCGTTACGCCGTCTGGGCGGTGACTTGGGAGGATGACCCACACGCCACTTGGCACCTGCGGCAACGGCTGGCCGCTGTGCGTGCGGCGTTGGCACCGTGGTTGGTTTGGGGGCCACGCCAACCTCACCTGACTTTGCAGGTGTGCGGGTTTGCCAGTGATCTGGCATCAGCCCAGTGGAACGACGATTTCACGCCCGCCATGCAAGCCGCCCAATGCGCTGCGTTGGCACAGTTGGCGCCCCGGCGCTTCACGCTGCGGCTGGGGGCGGTGGCGAGTTTTGCGTCGGCAGCGTACCTGACGGTGCAAGACGAAGACGGCGCGTTGCCCGCCCTGCGACAGGCGCTGGCCTTGGGGCACGGCGAATTTCGCAGCGCCCCTTGGGTGCCTCATGTGACGGTGGGGCTGTACCGGCGCCCCTGGCCTTGGACGGATGTGCAGGCGGCGCTGTCATCGCTGGCATGGGTTCCAGAAACGTCGCGGGCGTTGGTGCTGCCGGTGCGGGCCGTGAGCCTCGTCAGCTATGACGCCGCCGATGTGGGCGGGCGCCTGCGCACGCTGTGGCGCCATGCGCTGGCCCCCTGAAGCGGGGTTAGCATCCAAGCTCGACGATTTGCAGACAACAAAGAAAGAGAGTTGGCCATGCTGAACTTCCTCGTTCCCACGGATGGTTCGGATTTGTCGCTGGATGCCGTGCGCCATGTGATCCGGTTGAGCCAAGAAGGACTGGCCTTGCAGGTCACGCTGGCGCATGTGCGCGAGCCGGTGCATCTGTACGAAGTGGTGCTCGCGCCCGATGTGGAGGTGCTGGAAAACGCCAGCCAAGCCGCCGCCGAACACGCGCTGGTGCCAGCGGCTGAGTTGCTGACAGCGGCAGGGCTGAGTTTCACCCAGGAAATTGCCCTGGGCGATGCAGCCAGCGAGTTGCCAGAGATGGCGCTGGAGTGCGGGTGTGATGCCATCGTCATCAGCACGGGCGGGGCGGGCTTATTGAGCAATGGCCGCATCGGTCGGGTGGCGGACGCGGTGCTGCACCACGCCGAAGTGCCGGTGACGGTGGTGCGGCGCCTGGAAGGCGAAGGCGCACAAGGGGACTGAAACGCCGGGCAGACCTGAACTCCCCCTAAGCTGTGCTGGCTCTGGGCTCCAGGTCGAGCCCAGGGTTTTGCACGAACACCCGTTGCTGCGTCAACAATCGAAGCCGGTTTGTTCATGGCTGTTTCAGGATCACCACTGCCGC